>JALHML010000001.1 GCA_022844065.1 Minisyncoccota bacterium
GAACGGGCGCATCGTTGGGTGACGACGACTCTTTACCTGCGCGAAATGAGCGCCAGCGCCAAAAAGACGCTCGACGCCGGGGCCGCTCTCGCGGTTCTCTGTTGCTTCAGTCATGATTGGCCTAGGATAACACAGTCTATTCTAGGCATCAAATGGCCCATCCTCCCTTTTGAAGATCCTTAGGGCCGCTCGCGAATATGTACCTAGACCCATAGAGCATGGCTATATACAGGAGACAGATAGTAAGAATTAAGGAAGAGAGGTGCGGAAGATAAAGCCACTCTACAAATACGTAGATCAGCACTGTGCCAAGTAAGAGTCCGAGGGTCTCCATACTAAGAAACCATCGAAAACGTGCGTTGACACCCAATTCTCCTTTAAAGACCCAGAGCCTGAGGAGACTGTACTTGGTAAAAGAACGTGCAAGGTACGCCGTTATGCTCGCGGCCAGATACCAGATTCCAACAATCTCAAGAAGTACGAAGAAGAGACCGATATTAACGAAAGTGCCGAGGATTCCTGTCAGAAAATATCGACTCAGGAATCGCATGGCCTTACTCAGTATCCTCTGCTGCTCCCACCCCACCCGCCTCAGAGGCTGCCTGGAGCGCCTCAATCAGGGGGTCTATCCCGCCAAGCATAATCTTGGGCAAATTGTGCCAGCTCTCCTTCAGGCGATGGTCCGTAACCCTATCCTGAAGGAAATTGTAGGTCCGGATCTTCTCCGAGCGGTCTCCCGTACCAATTTGGCCCGAACGTAGGTCCGCATGCTTCTTTGCCTCCTCTTCGTCATGCAGCGCTTCAAGCTTTGCGGAAAGAATCTCAAGCGCCTTAATACGGTTGTTGAGCTGCGTGCGCTCACTTGTTGAACGTACATCAATGCCGGTTGGGCGATGGATAAGGCGCACGGCACTCTCCACTTTGTTTACGTTCTGGCCGCCTGCGCCGCCGGCACGCGAAAATTCCATATCAATGTCTGCCATATCAACTTCAAACTTTGGCTTTGCACGGATTGGGAGCGCTGCAACAGAGGCTGTGGAGGTATGAATACGTCCGGACTTTTCCGTAATAGGAACTCGCTGTACGCGATGTACCCCAGTCTCAAACCGAAGCGCATCGTACGCAGCCACGCCATCAATCTCTAGCGTAAGCTCGTCTACAACACGAACCTTCCAGCGCTTCCCTTCGGCGTATTTCAAATACATCTCCTTTAGTTCCTGGGCAAAGAGAGTTGCCTCGTCCCCTCCAGCACCAGCCCGAAACTCAAGTACGATAGCCTTCGGACGTATTGCTTCTTCTTTGTCCTTATCTAAAATTTGCTCAATCTCTCCAAGAATTTCTTTCTGTCTGTTGTCGATTCTTTCAAGGTCCTCGGCAAGCATTTCGAGTAGTACCGCGTCGTCTCCCGCAGCTTCCGTTGATTCGATACGCTCTTTTTGAAGACGTTCAAACTCCTCCGCGAGGTACGCGGTCTGATGATTTTGCTTAAATTCTGAGGAGTATTCCATGGATGTATGATAACGCACGAGCGCCCCGCCAGGTTGGCGGGGCGCTCGTTATGCGTCGTTACTTGCCTGCTTTCGCGGATGCAGCGCGCTGCTTGAAACGTTCAACGCGGCCCGTCTTATCGAGGGAGCGGTCTTCACCGGTGTAGAACGGGTGTGACTTCGAGGAGATCTCGATAACGTACTTCGGGTATTCTTTGCCTTCAAAGGTCGCAGTCTCCGTCGTGCGGATGGTTGATCCAACGAGGAACTGGGCACCGGACGACATATCCTCAAAGAGGACCTGGCGATAGTCGGCGGGGTGGATGTCTTTCTTCATAGCCTCGAAACTATACCAGAGCCCCGTAAAGCGAGCAACCGCCCCAAAGTGGGCGGTTGCTCGGGCTTCAGGAATGTCGAGCTCTAAAATTCCTGGAAGTTTGGAATCACGTTAACCGTCACAGACTTGGAGACACCTGCACACGTAAGGGTGTAGGTACTCTGCGTGCTTATGGTCGGGTTAGCTGACCCAGAAGCACTACATGCTGGTACACCCGTTACCATCGAAGACCAGGAGACACCCGGACCCGAAACCGAACAGGACGCATTTTCGCCGTTTACACCTGCTGCGGTCCACGTAAGGGTTGTGGACTGCCCTGCTCTGAGCCGGTTCGGGGTTGCGGTAATGGTGAGCTCGGTTGGTCGGTTCATACACCAGCTCGCCGCCACAATCACATTCGGACAGTATGAGACACCCGCGTTCGATCCACTAACATTCATGGCGTACGTGCCAGGCGTTGAGAAACTGCGATTTGCAGTTGATCCGGTGCCATAGCTGCCGCCATCTGCTGCGGTCCAGGTGTACGGACCCGAGGCACCGCCTGACGGGTTTGCATTGTAAGTGACAGACTGTCCAGGCGATACTGAGCTACTACTTACCGAACACGAGAGCGCAGGGGTTGGAGCGGCTGCCACGGTTACGGTTGTCCATGGGCCACAGTTGTTGCCATAGTTCGATTCAGTTGTAATCGCAGTCCATGCGGTGTTGAAGTTTGCACAGGCACGAACTTGATAACTTCCCGCTGACGGGAACGTGTAGGACGCAGAACCAGGTGCGCTCGCTCCAGACGCAAGGCCACCAATATACCCGCTGTTGAAGAGCGCTCCAGTCTCACTCACCTGGAAGAGCATTGGGAAGCTTCCTGAGGCGCCGTTGCCGATATTGCTTGCGGTTGCAGAGAGCGTTGCTGGAGATCCTGCCGTTGCTGCCGTTGGACTAACAGAACCTGCCGTGAGGTCTGCTGGTGCTGAAACTATCGCCTGACAGGTTGCGCTTCCAGACCTGCCGTCACTTCCCTGTACCATGACAGTTCCCTGCTTAGATCCAACCGTTGAATAGCTCCTCGCTACCTGTTTACTGGTGCCAGACAAACCATCGGTTCCGGACCAGGAATACGTATACGTTGGTGCATTGGTGCTGTTTGCTGTACAGCGATAGCTTTGTACAGATCCGTACACAGTGCCGCCGTCGGCCGCACATGCGTCCTGATCTTGAGCAACCTTACACCGTGTGCCGACCTGACTTGCCTCGCACGATGTGCCGTTAGAGACACCCTCTGCGCACGTATTCTGGAACGCAGTAGTGTTTGAGCCGCCGGAACACACTTTGGTGTATCCACTACCAGTTGACTGCCACGTCTGTCCCGAAGAAGTACCGCCAGGATTATTTATAAAAGCCTCCCAGGTTACCGATTCGTTAGTAAGGGTGTCATCCGGTGACGCTACACATGATACCGAAAGAATGTTTGACGCGACCGTAAGGTTCTGCCAACCACTACAGTTGTTCCCGTAGTTACTTTCCGTGTGCACATTCACCCAACTTGTATTGTTGTTTGCACAGACGCGATAAAACTGCGCACCTGTCGATGCTGGCGTATACGACGCTGAGACTTGCTGCCAGCCTCCGGGCGAAAGTGAGTTTACTGCTGTTGCTGCCAGTACCTGATTCACGGTTGCGCAGTTTGCATCACATACCTGAATAAGGTTTGGGAAGTATCCCGCAGCTCCTGCGCCTTGGTTCGCCACACCGCCGTAGAGCGTAACTGGTTGATTCGTACTCGCCGTCACGGCGCCCCCCACCTGACCAACGAGGTCTGGAATCTGTGTGACCGTAACCGTTACGGCGCTACTAACGTTGCCTGTACTCGCGGACCCGCCTGTCGGCTCACAGGTATAGATGGTGGTCTCAATGTTACAGGTCGACTGATTCGAATAATTAATCTTACAGGTATCGTTTGTCCCTGCGTTGCACGACTTTCCTTGCGGATTTGAAGGGCAGTCAGGAACATTGTTGTATGCGCTGCTGTTTTGCGTAAGTGGGCAGGAGAAGTCTGAGATATCAGTCCCGTCATACTGCCATGTAGAACCAGTGGAGGCTGTACCAGTAGTACAGGTAATCACATAGGTCGTTGTCTGTACTGGCGATACACTCGTCGCTCCCGCTGTGTTCGGATTGACAGTACCTACTCCGTTACTTATAGAACAGGTAGTTACGTTGGCTGAGTTCCAGGAAAGTTGTGTGGCGGAACCAGCGACTATAGAACCAGGGTTTGCAGTAATGGATGCTGTGGCTGTAGCAGGAGGAGGATCGTTGCGAGGCGGCGGATCACGGGGAGGTGGGTCACTAGGAGCGGGATCGCTAGTGCCCGGATCTTCTAAACCAGGGTCGTCAGACAGCTCGTCATTCCCTATGGAGTAGACATGCGTAGGGGTGAAAGCAACGATAAAGAAAAGCACGGCGGCGACAAGCAAAAGGCCCTGCATCGATCCACCTAACACTGTGGAGAATGATCTGTGAATCATGGATGGGTACTTAGAAAAGGTAATATACGTTCAATTATGCCCTGCTTTCGTAAAGAATTCTTTCTCTATGAACACCCCTAGTTCGCACTCAAGAAGTCGATATCCTTCTGAAACGCAGCTGCCTTGCCCATCACGCTCGTAGCGTACCCTTGGCCGCTTGTCGCCCAGTTTCCTCCCGCATAGTATTTTGCTGCTGCCGTATGCTCGGCAATATAGGAACCTCCCGCAGCTCCCCCGTCTGAGAGATAGAGTCCGGTTGCGGTAATAGCATGAAGCGGGTTCCATGGATCAGCGGCTCCCACACCAAGCGTCGACTTAATGCGTCCTTCGTACATCTCCCAGGTGGAAGGGATAAACTGCGTTGGCCCCATCGCTCCCCCGTAGCCTCCCGGAAGCGGACACGAGATTGGGGTCGCGCGCCAATCACGACCAGCTGCAGCCATTAGTCGAGCAAACGGAACCGTATCGCGAGGCACTTTCATGGTGCCTGGGAATGGGGTACCGGTGTTCTTCCCTTTTCCGTCTCCGGTCTCAAGACTCGTTATGAGACACTGGCCCACATTCTTTCCGAGGTCTGATTCCTGCGAAAGGATAGCCAGAATGAGTGCAGGGCGCACACCCGTTACCCTTGAGGCAGACTGTGCGTACTTCACAGCATCGCCGAACTGAATACCTGACGTATCACGCAGCGGGAAAAGCTTCGCGCGAATCTGTGCGGCTGTCTGCTCCTGCGACGTCTTTAGCTGGCGATACTGACTCTCTTGCCCTTTAGTCTGTGCAAGGAGCGACCGTTTCTCTGCTTCCTTTGCCTGCACCTTTTTTTGATCCAAGATAAGGGCCGAACGAAGAATCTCTTGATCGGTACGCCGACCTTCAAGTCCAATTTTTTCGCGCTCAGTAGCGATACGCGTATCACGCAACTCTTCAAACGAAACGCGCATCGCCTGCTTTATGGATGTAAACGTATCAAGATCCCCAAACACATCAGAAAGATCTCCCGTTGAGAGCACTGCCTCAACAATAGAAATGTCATCTATGGCATCGGTCTGGCGCAGAATCTGAGCGAGCGATTCCTGTTCGCGAGTCATCTTCTCAGACAGCGTACCGAGAGTGCGACTATGGATGGTGATGCCGGCGGAGAGCGCCTTGATCTCAGTCTCGGTTGTGCGGACTTGGAGCTTTGCCTTCTTAATTTCCCCATCAAGAATCGCAATGTCGCGCTGCAAGGACGCACCTTCTGCAGATAAGGAGTCGATAGTCGCCTGAGTCTTCTTCATTTCCCGTTCGAGGTCAGCGAGCTGGCGCTCAAGCTGCGCACGCTCTTCACCAGAAAGCTCCTGCGCAATGATTGCAACAGGCGCAATAAAGAGCACCGCGAACAAAGAAAGAACAAATAGAAAGCGCTTCATACCAGGCGTTTAGTATAGCAGAAGACGAAACGAGACCACCTGCACTTACGCGCAGGTGGTCTTGTGCAACAAATACGTTATACGGCTTCCTCTTCTTCTGTGTCCTTGCCCTTCTTCTCAACCTCAATAGCGTCCATATCAGGCGCTACCGACTCTTCCTCAGGCTCCTCTTCTACCGCCTGCGCGATAGCAACAATCTCGTCCTCGGGAGTGAGGATCTCAACGCCTGCTGGTGCGGTGAGGTCAGAAACACGAATCTGGTCGCCATCTGCAGCAAGAGAAGAGATATCAACCTCAATCTCTGATGGGAGCTTCGAAGGATCAGACTCGATCTCAACTTCGTGAAGCACCTTCACGAGGTTTGAACCCAACTTCACCGCCATAGACTCGCCAATGAAGGAAAGTGGTACCGAGACCGTAACCTTCGCTCCCTTTTGAACTGCGTAGAAGTCCGCGTGGCGTGGGATGTGGGTAACCGGGTCGCGATCAAGATCGTGAATAAGGACCTGCATCGGCTTCTCAAGACCCTCAAGGGTAATAAGTGCGGACTCGCCACCATGGCGAAGAAGTGCCTCGAACTCAGGGCGAGGGACGGTTATAGAAATAGCCTCCTGCTTAGGTCCGTAGACAACTGCAGGGAGTGCGCCATCCTTAGCAAGCTTCAAAGAGCTCTTGCCAAGAATAGTGCGGGGGGAAACGCTTAATGTGTGCTGCATAGTGCAGGGAGTATGCCTGAAAAGGCTTCGTTCCGCAACCTAGCTGGTGGCTGCCGCTACCTTTTCAAGGCGCGCCAGGAAGGCTTCGCGAGCCGCCGGCACATTCTCGTCTTCCCCTTTCCAAATCATGAGTGCCTCTTCCTGAAGGGCGCGTGCATAGCTAAACGTAAGCGGCCATGGGGCATTACGTTCCCGAGCGAGCTTCGTTATGGCCGCTAGATTGGCAGTTGCTTGGTCTGGAGTCTGACCACCAGAAAGGAATACGATACCCGCCACTTCAGCAGGCACGGTCTCCATAAGTGCCCCCAGAGTATCCTCTGCAACCTCTTCAGGGGTGTCTTGTCTACCGCTCTTATTCCCTGAAACGGCCATTGAGGTCTTTATGATGATGCCCGAGAGGTCTGCGCACTGTTCGTTTAGGGTGTCGAATAAGACACGCATCACGGACTCGATAACCGCACGCGCGCGCAACCTTCCATGTGCCCCATCAAGAAGTACTTCAGGCTCAAGGAGTGGCACCATACCTGCTTTTTGTACTTCGCAGGCATAGGTGGCAAGCCGCTTCGCATTCTCAACGAGTGCTCTGGCGGTTGGGAGACGATCTCCGTCAATGGTTATGGCCGCACGCCACTTCGTAAAGCCAGTAGCGTAGTCGGTATGATACGCGGTGAGGCGCTCCGGCAAGCCCAGAAGTCCCTTCGTTATAGTTTCGCTCGGACTCTCAGCGAGCGGCTCAAGTCCCTGGTCAACCTTAATGCCGGGGGTTATCCCTTTTGCAGCAAGAAGTCGTGGAAACAACTCACCATCATTTCCCTTCTGCGAGAGGGTTTCTTCGTGGAGAATAACGCCGGTGAGATATTCCTCTATTCCTGGCGTTGCAAGAAGCATGTCACGAAACTTTCTGCGCATTTCGGGACCCGTTTTGATACCGAACGCCGTAAGGCGCTTTTCGTCAGCACTTTTCTCGCTCTCGTCTGCGGCAAGTATCCCCTTGCCCGGCGCAACAAGTGCACGCGCAGTATCCGAAAGGTTCATCATACAAAAAGTGTAGCATGCGGGTTCTCGTGGGTTAGAATATACATATGAATACACAGAAGGGATTTACCTTAATCGAGCTCTTGGTTGTGGTTGCAATTATCAGCTTATTAAGCTCTGTTGTCGTTGCGTCCCTTAATACCGCCCGTACTAAATCAAGAGACGCTGCGCGCGTTACCACCATAAAACAGGTGCAGAACGCGCTTGCCCTCTACTACGTTGACCGCAATGACTACCCACCCATCGCCCAAAACGAATGCGGCGGCACCGAAGGCTTCACAACAAGCAACAACGACTTTATGGGTTCCTTGGTAAGCACGGGTTACTATCCTTCGTATCCCGTCGATCCAGGGAATCTCAACTGCGGTATGCAGTATGTTCGTGACAGTGCTACGTCCTACCGCCTCTTCTATCGGCTTGAGGCGGGACCGGTGCCACCCGCTACCGGCTGCAACCAGCCACCAACGTGGTACTGTCTCCAGCCATAATCTATGAGCGTAACCTTTGACGAGGAGCAGCAGATAGCCAGGGTGCCGCAGACCGGCGTATCGGGCCTCTATGCGCTCGTTATTAGGTGGGGATTTGCAAAGGACGAGAAGCAGGCTGTCATTGTATTAGTAGCGATAGCAGTGGGATGCGTGCTACTCACAGGCATCGCTCTATTCAGCGGCAAGAGTACAACCACCATATCGCCCGCTGAGTACGCCGAGCGAGCACGATCGCAAGACACAGCACCCCGATAATCTATGAAGCGCGGATTCACCCTCATTGAACTCCTGGTTGTCATCGCCATCATTGGCGTCCTCTCAAGTGTTGTCCTCGTGTCCCTTAATTCCGCTCGGGCGAAAGCAAACGATGCGAAGATACGTACTGACCTCCGACAGATATCAACGGCTCTGCAGTTCTATTTCGATAAGTACGGCACCTACCCAACAAATCCTCAGCCGTGCTGTGGGTCAACCTTTCCGAACGCCCTTACACCACTTGTAACCGAAGGGTTCATTGCCACACTACCAACGTCACCGAATCCGTCGCATCCGTATTACTACTACAACTATGGCGGTACGATCGGAGGCCTTGTGGTGAGCCAGTTTATGGGCACCGCACCTTCAACTGGATACGCTGGCTCCTGTCGCCCGTGGGGACCCGGACAGAATTGGTGCGATACATCATCCAATACCTACTATTGTCTCTGTAACCCATACTAGGCCTCGTGCTAGACTCTTGTTCATGAGCATAGACATCCTCGCCATTGGCGACATCGTTACCGAACCATTTATTCGCCTCACAGACGCTCATGTCGAAGACATGAAGGACTCCGACACAAAGCAGTTGTGTATGCGCTTTGGGGACAAGATTCCATACGAGTATGCTGTGCTTGCGGTTGCTGTAGGGAATGCCAGCAACGCTGCAGTAGCCGCTTCCCGCCTCGGACTTTCCGCCTCCCTCCGCTCTTATGTTGGCGACGATAGGTACGGTCCTGAATGTATTGCGAAACTTGTCGAAGAAGGCGTCGATACGTCTCTTATGGTGACAGAGGCTGGCAAGGCCACAAACTATCATTACGTTCTCTGGTACGGCAGCGAGCGCACGATCCTCGTACGGCACGAGGAATTTGCGTACACGGTGCCGGAGCTCTCTGAGAGTCCGAAGTGGTTGTATCTCTCCTCACTTTCAGACAACTCACTTCCGTACCACGAAGCAATCCTTGAGCTTCTCAAAAAGCATCCTGATACCAAGCTCGCCTTCCAGCCAGGAACCTTCCAGATAAAGCTCGGCAAGGATGCCTTGAAGGGTCTCTATGAGCGCAGCGAGCTCTTCTTCTGCAACAAGGAAGAGGCGCAGCGCATCTTGAGTCTTCCCGAAGAAAACAATATGGGTGTCCTCCTCGAACGATTTGCTGCACTCGGTCCAACGATTGTTGTTATTACGGACGGACGTGAAGGCGCGTATGCATTCGACGGAAAGCGGAAGATGCACGTACCTATGTATCCGGATAGCCGTGCACCCTTTGAACGCACCGGTGCAGGCGACTCGTTCGCCGCAACCGTTACCGCCGCACTCTCGCTTGGTTTGCCCCTTGAAGAAGCGCTTTTGTGGGGACCAATCAATTCGATGGCCGTGGTGCAGGAAGTGGGTGCACAAAAAGGCCTTCTCACACGTGAGAAACTTGAAGAATATCTGCGCGTTGCTCCTCCCGAGTACAAAATCGCAGACCTCGTCTAACAACAAGCCCCGCTGTAAGCGGGGTTTTTGTTATTCCACAGGACTTGGTGTGGGAACATTATATCCTTTCTCAAAGTCCGCATCAGCCGCGAACGGATTAAACGGCTCCTGTTCATACGCATCGTTGCTTAAGTTAGCAGCATCGATAATGAGAGCGATAGCACCAAGTGCGAGCACGACAATAAGGACTATGGCTGCGTAGGACGTGAGCTTCTTCCCCTTCATATAAATATCAGTATATACCCAAGGACGTGCGTACCGCTGCCGCTATTCCTGAAGCCTGGAGGCCATAGTGTTTGAGTAACTCTTCCGGCTCTCCCGACTGCCCAAACACGTCCTTCATTCCAAGACGCGTTACGGGGACTGGATACCGCTCGGAAAGAAATTCAGCAATCGCACTCCCAAATCCACCTGCTACCTGATGCTCTTCTATCGTTATGACGCGTCCAGCGCGCCGTGCCGCCTCTTCAACCTTTTCTTCGTCGAGCGGCTTAACCGAAGGCACATGGAGGACCGTTACTTCAATGTTGTCGGACGCTAGGGCGCGTGCGGCAAGCAACGCTTCGTATGAAAGAGCCCCGGTACTCATGAGTGCAACCTTAGGCTTTGCACTCTCCCAAAGCACGAGAGCCTTCCCAATCTCAAAAGGGGTGTCAGTTGTTGTAAATACCGGCGTAGGTGCGCGCCCGAAGCGCAGATAGGTTGGTGTCTTTGATTCTGCAGCAGCCATAGTTGCCTTCCTTGCTTCCTCTGCGTCTCCCGGAACAATTACGTTCATACCGGGCAGCATACGCATCATGCCAATGTCCTCGAGCATCTGATGGGTTGCACCGTCCGGACCCACCGACACCCCTGCATGCATACCGCACACAACAACCGGCTGCTGATTAAGTGCAATGGTTGTGCGGATCTGTTCGTAGTTACGTCCCGGACTGAATGCGGCGTAGCTCGCAATGAACGGACGCTTTCCAACCGCTGCCATACCGGCCGCTACGGTTGCCATGTTTTGTTCTGCAACACCGACCTCAATGAAGCGGTCAGGGAATTCGTTCTCGAACCATTCAGCACGAGTACTCTCTTTAAGATCCGCACAGAGCACCACAACGTTCGGGTCCTTCTTTCCCGCCTCAACAGCACCGAGACCAAAGCCGTCACGGGTCGCTTTCTTCTCGATATCCTTCGAGAAGACATTGGTATTGAGTTGTGCGTTTTTGTTAAGCATATTCGTTCGGTACCCTTCCAGCTCCGTTGCGGAGCTCTTTCATGAATCGGGCCCCCTCTTCTTTGGTGGGCCACTTCCCGTGCCATTTGTAATCGTATTCAATCTCAGGAACGCCCTTGCCTGGAATCGTGTGGGCGATGATGAGGGTTGGCTTCTCTGGAATCGCGCGTGCATGGTCACACGCATCAACGAATGCTTCTATGTTATGCCCGTCTATTTCCATCACGTGCCATCCGAACGCTTCGTACTTTTCCTTGAGGGAATTAAGCGGCATTACGTCCTCGGTCATACCATCTATCTGGATGTTGTTGCGGTCCATAACGGCCGTTAGGTTGCCGAGCTCATATTTGGACGCAAACATAACCGCTTCCCAGGTGTTGCCCTCCTGCTGTTCCCCGTCCGACATCATGACAAAGGTACGGTTCTTCTTCCCGTCCATCTTAAGTGCAAGCGCAATACCTGCCGCTTGTGAGAGTCCGCTTCCAAGAGGCCCTGAGGTTGTCTCAAGTCCTGGAAGACGATCTCGTTCGGGGTGTCCCTGAAGCCTTGAACCAAATTTGCGAAGCGTAAGGCATTCTTCAACCGGGAAATACCCTGCATGTGCCATGGCGGAGTAGCGGACCGGCACCGTGTGTCCGTTCGAGAGAATCAATCGATCACGCTCTTCCCAATCAGGATTCTTTGGATCGTGTTTGAGTATATGGAAATAGAATGCCGCGAAGAGATCACTCATGCCTAGTGGACCCGCCGTGTGTCCGCTTCCGGCTTGTACAAGCATGTCGAGAATAGTCTCGCGGATTGCTTCCGCATGAGTCTCAATATTTTTAATCTCAATGTCAGTGAGCGCCATGCCCCTTACGATATCATGCTAGTTGGCCGAAGACTTTGAGTATAGGTTTCCTCCCCACCACGGACAGGTGTTCGTGGTGCCATCAAGCCACACGGCAGGAACACCTGAGCCGCACGTACCCTGCGGATTCTCCATAGAGGTCCCGAGAAAATATGCTGATCCGGTTGAGTAGTAATGAAATGGAACGAGACCGCTTGAGGCGTACGGAGTGAGATCATGTGGCTGTGGATTGAGGTAGGTCTGTAGCCCTGGTATCCAGTTCGCCTGCTGCGTATCCACACACCACCCATCCGATCGACAGCCTGCGCTTGGTGGATAGGAACCGTTGGCGTCGTAATAGAATGCGAGCGCAAGAACTATTTGATTCATCGCTGCCTTTCGGCTCGCGTCCCTCGCCCGGCTACGTGCGGTATTCAAGGACGCGAGCACTACCGACGAGAGCATACCGATGATGGCAATCACCACGAGGAGCTCTATGAGGGTAAATCCGCGCTTGTTCTTCATAGGTCTATCGTGGAAGCGGTTCAACGAATCCGTTCTTCGCCCGTAGCTCGTCGGGTGTGTACTGCTTATTCTTGCTGCCCCCAAAAAGTGAGGCAAGTGCGAAAACCATAATAAGGAACGCAATCCCCGCAACCGCAAGGAGCACATATTCCGCATTCTTCTCGTCTTTCGCAAACCCCCACCGTATAACGAGTCGTACGAGCGCGGGCGACTGCGTAAGAGACGGCGCAGAAGCTATTGGCTCTTCGTCAAAGGATACATCTGCCATGGGTATATTCTAGCGTACAAACTATTCGTAGAGACCGTGCCGTTCCGTGAGCTCATTAAATTCCTGATACCGACTCCCGAGGTCTGGAGCTTTCCAGAGCGCGGACCCAACAACAAGCCGCTTCACACCAGCATCAAGCAACTTCGGCGCATTCTCAAGCGTAACCCCGCCGTCCACTTGTATCTCTATGGTTGGATAGCGCTTCCGAAAGAGTGCGATCTTTGCTAAGACACGCGTATCAAATGGCTCTCCCATATGTCCAATCTTTCGTATACCCATGAACTGCACGTAATCAATCTTCTTCAAGTGCGGCTCAATGAGCGCAAGATCAGTCTCAATCCCTATAGAAATACCAAGTGCAAGGAGTCCCGGCGTAAACTCTGCATCGTGCCCGTACGTACTATGCGTACTGGAAAGGAATCTCGGAATATAGCGCGTGCTCTCGCTATGCACCGTGAGTCTCGATGCTCCAAGTCCAATCCATGCACCAGCGGCACCCTCTGGGTCCGCACTCATAAGGTCAATCTCGAATGTAAACTCCCCTGCGTACGGTAACAGCTCGCCATCTGAAAGCATCTGCTCCGGCTCGTTAGGGTCGGTACTGTAGGGCCAACTCGGTGGACCTGCAAACACGCCGTCCACAATATCAATCTGCACCTCTTCGCATACCCCAGAGAGCTGGGAAAGCTTTTCTTCGAGGTCTTTCCGTGAGGTCGGGATAACAGCTGGAACGATGATTCCCATCCCTTTAGTATACCGTCTGGAGGACCTGGTATCAGCCGAGTTTCTTGATGCGACGTACATGCCGTTCCTCACCGGTGAATGGTGCTTCGAGGAAAATGCGCACCGCTTCCTTTGCATCCTCTTCGGTAAGGAAACGAGCAGCGAGGGAGAGCACATTCGCGTCATTATGCTCGCGCGAAAGACGCACGATATCGTACCCGTCGAGCGCTGGTGCGCCTGCCGCATCAATAGCACCTGTTGCATGCGCCTGTCCGTAATAGAGGGCACACCGAACACCCGGCACACGATTGGCGGCCATTGCTTCTCCTTGCCCCGATCCACCAATAACAATACCGAGCGTACCCGGAGTAGCTACCACTTTCTTTGCGCACGGCACCACGTAGTCTGGATAATCGTCGTCGCCCTCAAGCGTAGCTGCGCCAAGATCTTCTACCTCATACATGAGCGCATCGCGCAGATACTCGGTGAGTACACGCTTGAGGATAAATCCGGTGTGGTCTGCAGCGATGAATATCTTCATAGATTAAATGGTTAGCTCAGGTTCTGGGGCTACGGAATTAACCTGCATATTCCCTGCTTTGAGTACGTGCTGGACCAGGGTTGCGGTATATCCGGCTTCGTTGTCGTACCAGGCGAGGACCTTAACCAGGTTCCCATCAACAACACGCGTCATACCGAGGTCCGCAATACTTGCCGCCCGCTCCCCCACAATATCGCTTGAAACGAATTCCATATCAGACGCTTCAAAGATTCCCTGCCAACGAGGCAAGGCAGCAGCCTTCCGGAGCACATCGTTCACTTCTTCAACGGTTGTTGCGCGTTTTGCAATAAAAGTGATGTCGGCAATGGATCCAGCAGGTACGGGAACTCGGAGCGAGATGCCATCGAACTTTCCCGTGAGTGCCGGGTACGCTTTGGTAACCGCAATCGCGGAGCCCGTTGAGGTTGGGATGATGTTCTGTGCCGCTGCCCGTCCTTCTTTCATATCCTTGGACGGTCCGTCCACAATGGACTGCGTACCCGTGTAGGCATGCGTAGTTGAGAGAATTGCTTTCTCAATACCAATAACTTCGTCGAGAATTGCGATAACTGGCGACGCTGAGTTTGTTGTGCACGATGCATTGCTTGTTATAGGGCAGGTACCGAGCTTTGATTCGTCGAGACCCATAAGCACGGTAGCGCCGAGCGGATGTTCGTCTTTAACGGGGCCCGTGATAACCACACGCTTTGCACCCGCAATAACGTGCGCGTTCGCTTTCTCGTAGTTCGTGAAGAACCCCGTTGATTCAACCACTACATCAACACCAATCTCTTTCCAGGGAAGCAGTGCGGGATCTCGTTCAGACACAAACCTCACTTCCTTTCCGTTAATTGAAAGTGCACCATCTTTCCAGGCAACGGGAAATGGCGCACGGCCATATACCGTATCGAACTGAAGCAGGTACGCGAGGTTCTCCGCAGACCCAAGATCGTTTATTGCGACAATCTCTACCTCAGGCCTGTCCCAGGTTTGTCTGACAAATGCCCTCCCTATTCTTCCGAACCCGTTAATTGCTACCCGAATGGCCATGAATGAAGTGCGCTACCTATATAGGTATAAGTTTAGCATTCCCACGCTAGGGCTTTGTCCTCCTTATGCTGCGGGTGCTGGAGTTGGTTCGGGGGCTGGCGCTGGCGCTGGCACTGGTGTCGGTTCCGGCGCCGGAGTAGGTTCAGGCTCTGGTGCTGGAATCGGCTCTGAAGTTGGCTCAGACACAGGTTCAGGCGGTGGTGTAGGTTCAACAACAGTCTCGCTCGGTACTGATTCTTCCTCGGTAGGTGTTGGCTCGGGCGTAGGAGTTGGTGTAGGTTCAGGAACTACTACAGGATCAGGCTGCGTACGGTCTATAACCTGGCACTCCCCTTCGCGAATTATCTGTGCACCGTTGCGGATAGCGAGACAGTACGGCTCTCCCGTTACTTCGTCATAGAACGTAATACCGGTTGGCTTTTCCGGGCTTCCAACCGTTAGGCGCTCAACAACGAGCTCAACCGCTGCGAGCATACCATTTCGGATACTAAACTTTTCAAGTATTTCGGTAAGAGTTGCAAGCTCTGGGAACGAGGTAGACACAGGACGTGCGGCAAGCTCGGCGAGCTGCTCTTCGATGGAGGAGAGGCGGTCCATGATGAGGTCCGTGCGGCGAAGCGATTCCTCTCCTGCGCTAATGGCGAAGCTCGCCATCTTGTAGAGATCAGCCTTGCCACCTGTGTAGACTTCTTCTGGTAGAGTTTCGGATGTCTGTGTAAGGAATGCAGTTGCGCTCACGGAGCCTGTTGCAAGAACACTTGTCGCCGTAAGAGCATCATTGATTGTAGCGGTGCCCGAAACGGTGAGTTTGCCCGCTATGGACGCGTCAGTCGATACCAGGAGGGAGTACGCTACTGTATTCTCCGCAGCAGGTGCGAGTGCAAGTGTGCGTACGTTGAGCTCGTTTACACCTTCAACGAGATACGGAATGAAATCGAGATATGAGACGCCGAGGTATCCGTTCACCGGATCCACAATCTTTGCTGAGTTTGGCATTACAGCCTGCACGTCTTGTGCGATGAATCCGATTTCAGGACGATCGCTGCCTATCATGTTGTAGGTCTTGGCATTGATTGCAGACAGGACCGAGAATGGGTTCTCGACGTCCTGAATATTCTCCTTGAGTCTCTGGTCCGAGACGTCGGTGATGGTGCCGGTGTATTCGATGTCTCCGGTGACGTCGAGTGCTACAGATGGTCCGATCATACCAATACCCACATAGCCCGTACGGTCCAACATAAGAACAGGAGTTGAAACCCAGCCAGCGTATTCCCTAGTGAAATACAAATTTCCCACCGTACCATCGTCTGGTATGCGCATTGCCCATCCTGAAGCTGGGTACGCTGCACCAGCTAACCTAATACTACCGCTACCCAACGCCTGGGTTGCGGTATTATTTACAATATGGAGCTTTCCCTCAGGTGCTATGGAGCCAATACCGACATAGCCTGCAGATGAGATACGCATCGCCTCACTACCACCATTAGAGACAGTGATCGGACCGTATCCACCCGAGACAAAACTATTCGTAATAGCGGTTCCACCGGCGTCAGAATTACTTGGAACGATACTGAAGCTCGTTTTGGTAGTTAGGAGCTGGATACCTGCACTTG
>JALHML010000002.1:0-8090 GCA_022844065.1 Minisyncoccota bacterium
ACACTCTTGCAAGCGTAAAGTCGCCTTACTTCGGTAAGTCCGATTTTGCGTTCGCTTACGCGTAAAAGCTTCGCGCTTTCGCCTAAGCGACGTTCATACATCTCCGTTCCTTCAGGGAGTTGTATGGGCGGAATCTTCTGAAGGATCGGTATCGAAGGTCTCCCTGCCCTCGGCTTAAAAGACGGGACTAGGCAGAAGCGTTTTGGCTAACGTTCCTATGCTTCTGCTGAACCCTCAACGTTAGCTACGCGTCGTAGACTCGCTCTTAAAGCAGGATTCGGACCGGAGTTCAACTCTCCGCACCTCCACTGAATATAGAAAATTAGAAAACCGCCCTTGGGGCGGTTTTCTACCGTTCCATGCAAACAATTTTATTTAACCTCAAACTCAAAATGACTGCAGGAGCATGTTTAATATTGGCGCAACGAATGCAAAAATGAGAATCGAACCGAGAGTTATTCTTATGATTCGTAAACTTCTCTCCGAAACTATGTCCTCCAATATCTTCAGTACTCCAATGATAAATAGGACGGGGGTGATGAGGAAGAAAGGTAGCAACACAAAGAAACCACCTGCTATTACTACACCAGGACCATATCCAAGATGTATCAAGCCAAGAATTAGAGGAGGCGGTAGTATGCCAGCCAGCACAATAAGAATGCCTTTGGTAAGGTTGGGACGCTTTTTAGTCGATGAAATTTTTGTAGTTAGTTCCATGAGAAAATAGTAGCACCGTCACACTAACGTCTAAGTACTTTCACTGGCATCGATGGTGCCACTGGTCTCGGTTACTAACGCTCTGCTATCTGCTTAAGTAGCTCTAGAGCCTTCGGCCACGCTTCATCAAACATTCCCGCATACTCGTCAGGAAGGTTAAGCAAGTCTACAGAAACCATGGTGCCTCCGTCCTTGTCTTCGAGACTGTAGTTCTCAAAACCCTCTCCTTTCATTGGCACCTCAATCCCATTGTGTATTTCGGCGCCATACGTAAGGGAAATAAACTCCTCTGGACGATTCTCCTTCACAATCGCTGCCATGCCTCCCTCTTTCTCTCCCTCCTTACCCGGACCAAGGAAGAGCATCTTTGAGCCCTCACTCCAATCGCCCTGATAGTAGGAGCCGGGCATGAATACCGAAGTCCATTCACGGTAGGTCGCTTCATTAAGCATCACGTCCCACACCTTCTCGCGAGGAGCATTAATCTGAGCGGAGAAGTGAAGATTTGTCATGGAAATAGTCGCTTATGAATAGTGTCGTTACCGAATATTGGCGAGAACGTCTTTTGCAGAATTCTCGCCAATAAAGCCCTCGAAAAGGTGAAGATTGTCGAGACTCTTCAGGATTATAACTATTGAGATAAGAGACGTTACGAAGGCTGCCTTAAGCACCGACCCAAGAATTGCACCCACTGAAGGGATAACGCTGATCGACATAAGAAGCATCACGAGGAAGAACACAATCAGGAACCACTGAAATGAGGGGATGCGTTCCTGATACAACATAACCATGTTCTTCCGCAGAACTTGTGCGTCAGAGAGGCTCGCAAGCATACGACCCACTGCCTGATTCCTCAACGATTCTTGCTTACTGGATCCAATTAGTTCCTCAAGAGTTCGGTGTATAGAAGAGATAACGGTGGTCTCTTCGGAGAAATGATGCTCCCATGACTGATTTTTGAGCACTTTTTCGTAGTGCGCTCGTATAATTTTTCCAGTCGCTTCCTGTACTTGAGGACTTACATTGAGTGAGGCACGGTAGACGCTTGAGAGCTTCCCGTCGAACGTGCTGATTATCTCGCGAAGTTTGCTGTAGCGGGCTCCCTGGCGGGATATAAAAAATCCCGTAAATATGGAGAAGAAGAATGTACTGATTGTTATGAAGATCTTGTCCGTATCCTCGCCTCCAAACGAAATGAAATAAAAGGCTACTGCGACAAGCACAAAAACCAGGAGGAGTATGAGTTCTGTTCTTTTTGCGTGCATGATTCACATGGTACCACCTCCTAATAGGGTACTTCGACGGAACCTCTACCCTGTTTATATACGATCATGGAGCGGCTACTGGTAGACTGATACAACCTAACGAAAGAAGGATATGCTTCAACGAATACAGAACACTGTACTAACAAAGCATAAGAAGGCTGCAATCCTTTTCTTTGCCCTCCTTGCTGTATTAATAGTGTTCATACTTCTAAAAGAAGCCCGCACCGATCGAACCTGGCTTCCCGAACAAGTGATTACTGCAACGACACGTATTCAAAACGGCACCGTTACGATCCAAGGTGTTCGCGACTGGACCTACGGCGAAGCAGCTCCCCTTACGACAGACTGGAATGATGTGTCTGTAGACCCTTTTACAATCGTTCGGACCTGGTTTCTTGTAGAGCCATTCTCAGACATAGAAGCCGTTGGGCACACTTTCCTTTCTTTTGAACTTGAAAACGGTACCGTACTCTCCTTCTCCGTAGAGGCGAGGCGAGAAGCAACTGAAGAGTACTCAGCAATCAAAGGTCAGTTCCGGGAATACGAACTCGCGTACCAGTGGGGTACGGAGCGTGACTTCGTGACGAGACGTCTCAACTACCTCGACCATCCGCTACGGCTCTATCCACTGACCCTTACACAGGAACAATCACAGGCTCTGTTTCTCTCTCTTGTCGAAGAAACACAGACGCTTGCCGAGCATCCACGCTTCTACAACACCCTTACGGCGAACTGCACGAACGTGCTTGCAAAGATCGTGAACCGCCATTACCCGGGCACCCTCCCCTACGACATTGCATGGAACCTCACCGGCTATGCCGACCTCTACCTCATGGAACAGGGGTTAATAGAGACTCCGACTTCTAAGGACGAAGCAATCGCAGCACACGACCTAACCCCGTATCGAACAGAGGTTATGAAGATTGCCACGACTTCCGCAATAGACTTCAGCAGATCTATACGATCCCTTATCTCTTATTAGGAAATCATCTTCATGAAAGCCTCAGACACTTGAGGGTATGGTTCCTGTACATAAGCAATAACCAATACCTATGAACAGAGCAGCTTCAATTTGGATTGTTCTCGGACTTGTCGTCCTTGGCATCCTTCTCATTCTCGCCTTTAGGAGTCCCGCTGACGTAGATGAGTCTATGGACCAGGCAGCGACGAGTACCGCACAGGTCATCGACCGGGCCGCAGCACGCACGGAGGCCTCCGCAGAACTCACAGCACTTCAGGCACGTATTGTGGCCGGAGAGACGTATGACTCACTGAAGGATGACTTCGCCAAAGTACGCACCAATCTCGCTGCCGCGTACGAGAACGTAGAAGGCGAAGCTGCTCAAGAGTGGGCAGAGATTAGTAGCGACTTCGACGAGTTTGAAGCATCAGCACGTGAAGGCACGAGCAACTTCCTCGATGTCCTCGCTCGTCTCATCGCGCGCTTCTCCGCAGACATACGGGTTGAAAGCGCTGGGGAATAGGGTAACGAGAGAGACATAAAAGAACGGTCCGGATATCCGGACCGTTCTTTTATTACAAGTACCGAATACTACTGCGCACCATCGCCACCCATGTCTGGCGTTGGGATCTCAACGTTTACCTGCGTAGGAGTTGCGGCTCCCCCACCCCTGCCGAATCCAGGCCACACGAAAATCGCGATGAGCACAACGGCGATAATAAGGACGCCCGCAATGATCCAGCCGCCTGAGCCGCCTTCATTGCCTGAGTTTGGGTTGTTTACGATGGTTGCCATGTACGTATTTGATTAGAAGTATTCCCGCACCCTACTCCTACCCGGATGAACACTTCATTAAGAAAGCAAAAGAATCTTAAGCGCGAGGAAGAAAATAACGAACGCTCCAAGAAGCTCGATACGATTTCCAACCAGGAGTTTCCCTCGATTCCCTAAATAGATACCTATAAATGACATGAGGAGAGCCGTTACGCTAATAGTGCCTATAGCGAGCGGTATGTTCACGGGTATGAAATTGAAGGTTATGCCCACCACGAACGCATCAATACTGGTTGCGACCGCAAGTACAAGAAGCGTACGGATGCGGAGTATGTCCTTCTCACGTTCTGTATCCTCCTTCTGAAAGCTTTCCCACAGCATCTGTACACCAACCAACAGAAGAAGTCCGCCACCGACAATGTGTCCGTATGCGGACAGGTATTCCCGGAACCCGTACCCAAGAAGGAGTCCGAGTAGGGGCATGAGCACATGAAAGGCTCCGAATAAAAGCGCGATCTTGAAAGCCACAAACGGCTTCACGCGAGCGAGTGCCCCAGCACCAACACCCACTATTGCTGCATCTAAGGAGAGGCTCACAGCCAGTATGAGTATCTCCGCAAACGACATGATTCCGAAAGCATAGCATCTGCACCCAAAACTCGGGTTTTTGCCTTGTTTACGGCCTATTTACGTGCTAGAATCCGTACACACCAAGAAACCTTGAGCACGAACACCGATAGAATCCGCATAAACCGAGAGATTAGGGCTCCGAAACTCCGAGTTATAGGCGCCGAGGGAGAGAACCTCGGCGTCCTCGACACGGACGAAGCCATTAAAGTGGCCCAGAACCTCGGTCTGGACCTCATTGAGATCTCGCCAAACGCGGTGCCTCCCGTTGCGAAAATCATGGATTATGGTAAATTCGAGTACGAGCGAAGCAAGAAAGAAAGTGCCGCGCGCAGCAAGGTAAAGGTCTCTGAAACCAAGGAGGTTCAGATCAAAGTAGGTACAGGAGAGAACGATATGCGTCTCAAGGCAAAGAAGGCAGCCGAATGGCTCGCCGACGGACACCGCGTTCGCATGGAGCTCTTTCTTAAGGGACGGTACAAGGGCATGGACGAGGCATTCCTCAAGACTCGCCTCGAGAAGTTCATGCTCATGATCCCGTACGCCTACAAAATTGCCGAGCCGGTGACGCGCGCTCCGAAAGGATTCGCCGCCATCATCGAGCGCGACGCGAAAGCAGCAACTCCCGCAAAGAAGCCAGACAGTCCTGAAACAGAAACAACCCCAGCATGAAAACAAACAAGTCATACACAAAGCGTATCCGCGTAACCAAGAATGGGACGCTTGTTGCGCGTAAGCCGGGTCAGGACCACTTCAACGCGAAGGAGCGCGGACGCACTAAGGGCGTGAAGAGGCGCGCAAACATTCTTACCGTTCCAAAGCGCATCGTGCGCCAGTTCCTCTCAAAGACGAGCAAGTAATTTCAGTAATCATTAACGTATGGCACGAGTAAAAGGAGGAGTCGCATCGGCTAAGCGCCGCCGCAATATATTGGTACGCGCCAAGGGCTATCGCCATGGCCGTTCAACAAAGGTTCGCCTCGCGAAGGAGTCTCTTGTGCACGCAGGAAAGAACGCGTTCAACCACCGCCGCGACAAGAAGACTGACTTCCGTCAGCTTTGGATCGTTCGCTTGAACGCTGCTATCCGCGACCTTGGCTACAAGTCCTACAGCACCTTCATCGCTGCAAAGGCAAAGGCTGGCATCGAGCTCGACCGTAAGGTCCTCGCAACCCTCGCTGCTCAAGAGCCTGAGGTATTCGCACGCGTCGCCGCAAAGATTCAAAGCTAAGACCGTTTATAAAGAAAAGCCCCGCACCTGCGGGGCTTTTCTCTTACCCTCATCTACGGGTTAACGATGTAAAGATCGCTCGAGCTGTCCTCCATGAACAGCTGACTCTCCTTCTCCTTGAGGCGACGCTGCTTGCTCTCGCTAGTTTCCACAGTTTGTCTAAGCTCACTTTGTTGTGGACGCATTTCCTCCATTTTCGCGTACAACAGACTTGAGATATCTTGTGACGAAACTGTAGTTCCTTCTATCCCCTCAATGATTTCAGATGGAATATTGAGGTACTCTGTCCTATCTCCACTATTGTTCTTACCTCCGAGCCAATCTTCTAAAAATTCGATGCGTTCTCTCTTTTGGGTAATCTCACGTGAGAGACGGTCGTGCTCAGCTTCCCATAGTTCCTTTTTCTTTCCGCTGAACAAGCCTTCTGGCTTTGAGCCTAGCGCCGTCCGCTCGCCCTCAAGACGGTTCTTCTCAACTTCCGCTTCATTCCTCTCCGTTTGCATATCTTTCCAATGCTCCTGGTTCTTAAGATCAAAGATCTTCCCGCCCTCAATCTTATAGGTCCCTTCTCCTGCGACGCGCGATGCAGCTTTGCGTAGCGTCTCTATCATCGAATCAATCTCTTCTTTATCCACGCTTGCTGAACGAATATCTACTCCCTTCAGTTCCTCGTTGAGCGCGACATATCCCGTAAACTCCTTTGCCTGTGAGAGCGCCCTGTCTTCTGTTTTCTTAAAGGCCTCGTCCCATTTCTCATACGTCTCCTCAGTATAGCGACGTTCCTCAGGTACTGTTTCCTTTGGTGGCAATTCTCGAGCTATTGCCCGCAGGTTACCCGAGAACACATCATGTCGTCTATTACGGTAGTCGTCATACGTTACTCCTTCTAACCGTGCAATTCCCTTTAGTGCGAAAGAGAGATTTCCGTCGTCCCAAGGCATTTGTGAGCTACTCATCATACGCTCCATCTCTTTTACGGACGGCAGCGCGTTCTTATCGAGCTTCAGACCCGTAATCTTTCTTTCCCTAAAGTTAATAGTATAAATATCCTTAAGGTCCTTAAGTTCTGAACTATCCCACAGATCACTTTCAACACCTCTATCAAGTTTGGAGAGAGCTGCACCAAGAGTGTCAAAGAAAGAAGTGTTCAAGAACTCAAGATATTCTGGAAGTTTCTCTTTTGCAGCCTCATACTCCTTCAGTCGTGTTTCGTGTGACTCCCTATTTTCCTTCTTCTCTTGATAGGTCTTGTTCTTGGAGAGGAGCTCATTCTTAATCAGCTCTTGCATAACTGCTTCTCGTACCTCAGGATTGTCGCGCACTATCGGTACGCTACGAAGCTTCATCTCCATTTCGGAATACAGTTCTTTAAACGTACCTTCTTCTCGATATGCTGAGCTTGATTCTCTACCCACTTTTAACTTTTCTAGCTTTAGCTTATGCGTAGAGATGATATCCGAGACAACCCGTTCCCTTTCTGAAGGTATCTTGAGACGAGTTTCCAAGATGTTTGTGTCGAGTTCTGAAACTCTTGCCTCAATTGCACGCTCGATGGCTCCTTGGTCTGTTTCTCCATCAACTACTTCTACACCCAAGCTTTCAAGTCTCGCCTTGAGTTCCTCACTACCCACACTTGCCGTTGAATACACTTCCTCTGCTGACGCAGCATCTACGACTCCCTTCACTTCCTCAAGTTCCTGATAGTCAGGATTGCTCAGTAACTCCTCCTTAGACAGACCGACCTTTTCAAGATCAGCAGCTTTCGCATCAATCTTTGTCTCCGCCTGCTGTTTCTCTTTTTTTGCCGAAGCCCTACCCGTCTCCTCCATAGAGAGAGACTCCTTAATGAGTCCTAATTGTTGTTTCGAACGTTCAAGACCTGCGAGGTCTTTCTCGACATTTTGTTTCACTTCGGCTTCCTCCTGCTCTACCTTGATTTGCTCTGCGGTTTCGGCTTGTGCGGCCTTAGCCCTAAGAAGGTCGTCGAGATTTTTCATAGCAATTGATTATGAAGAAATAATAGCATCAGTTGCAAGAACACAGGTGGTCCAGTATTCAAGACTCAATCTCATCATGACCTTGGGATTTGCGGTCTAGATCAGTGATTATCGCTTTTTCTTATTTCTCCTTATGAACACCTTCCTTCGTTACCGTCCACACTTCGCCTTGCGACGGCACAATCGCTTTAGTTCCAAGGAAGTCATGGATTCTTTGTGCGAGGAAACGCTGGGCACTTGGCTCTCCGATAGAGACGAAAATTGCTTTGGCGCGCGGAAGCGTCCCTTCGGCAAACTTGAGAAGTCCCTCGCGATCCGCATGCGCAGACCAGCTCGTTAGGTTCTCTACCTTCGCCTTAACCTTCACTTCACGTCCGTCGAGCTTAACCTTCGGTGCACCGTCTTGAAGAAGACGACCCGGAGAGCCTGGCGCCTGGTAGCCGACAATGAAAAGAGTTGTTGTTGGGTCCGGCAAGTACTTTGCCTCCCACTTCCCGATGCGTCCTCCGTGACTCATAC
>JALHML010000002.1:8100-9530 GCA_022844065.1 Minisyncoccota bacterium
CTTCAGTTCGTCGAACACGGCTTCGAGACACCAGAAGCACCCGCCGCCGAGGGTCGCTGTTTCAAGTTGGGCCATTGGTTAGATTATGACGCTTTGGCGATAATGAGTTTTTGAGATGGCTCCCGTGCGATAGACTCGGAGTCCTCCCGAGACGGCGTCATGGTCAGGAACGGGAACCGGAAAATGCTTCCCTCCTTCTTGGTCTCTGCCTGTGCGGCCGTATTGAAATATTCTCCCGCGTGCTTCTCATAAATACCTGTAACACCAATAGCGAGCGGTGAATCAAGGAACACCGGAAACTCTGGAATCTCGCCTGATTCCATGAGGTTTGAGATCTCGTAGAGCATAAGCTGCGTACGCTCCATAGAGAAGGCTGGCATGAGCATCGTTCCGCCACGGGCCAAGGCACGCTTCAACGCATCGCGTAGATTCGGCACTCTCTGATCCAGGTGTTCGTGCACACGATCTCCGTACACGGCCTCCATGATAACGGCATCAGCATCCGGTACCATTTCCGCATCGTTCAGGTACGGATTTGGCGAATTGCCGATGTCTCCGGTAACAACAAGACTCGTACCGTCTCCGGTATCTTTAACGCGAACAGAGGCAGCACCAAGGATGTGTCCGGTATCACGCAGATAGATGGAGAGTCCTGGCGCTATATCACGCTCGTCGTGATACGGGATGGTTTCAACAAGCAACAATAGTCGCTCCACGTCTGCTTCTGTGTACAACGGTTCCTGGTTGTAGCGCTTGGCTTCCTGCGTAAGCAGGTTCACACTGTCCTTGAGCATCAAGGCCATGAGATCGCGTGTCGCTTCGGTCATATAGGCCTTCCCTTTGAAGCCCTCGCGTACGAGCTTGGGAGCACGACCTATATGGTCGAGATGTGCGTGCGTAATAACGAGCGCATCGATAGACGGTACATCGTACGGAAATGGCTCGTACATACACTTCATGCAGAAGTCTCTTCCCTGCTCAAGACCCGCGTCGATAAGAATCTTTCCCTTCGTTCCTTCTATAAGAAAGTTAGATCCGGTAACGGCTCCTGCGCCGCCATGAAAGGTTATGCGTAGCGCCATATAGAAAGTCTCGCCAGGAAATACGCAGTCGTCATACCAAGTGCATCCATAAGAAGATCCAGCGAGGTATCGAAATAGAAGTTCGCTTCGCGCTCTGCATTAATCAATAACTCGAATAGTTCCCATCCAATAGCAACACCAAACATGGCAATAAGGAATACGAGGGCGCGGCGCTTTACAAGAAGTGCTATACCAAACGTCGCAACCGTGAGACCACCTACAAAGTGCATCAACGTGTCGAACCAGAGATAGTGCCAGTACAGGAGATTCGCAAGCGCGTAGTGTTGGAGGAGTGCAAGAATACCCGCGAGAATGAGTGCTGAAAGGAGCCAGGCGAAACGCATAGTC
>JALHML010000002.1:9540-16400 GCA_022844065.1 Minisyncoccota bacterium
TCTCAACTTTACCATGCTAAAACCCTCACGTTGGTGAGGGTTTTAGCATGGAACCGCCCCGTCGTGGCAACTTTTTGAAGCCACGTGGGTGCCCGCATCGCGCGACGTCGAGCGTCCGAAGACGCGTACCGGAAACGCGGGATATAAGGCTCCCGAGATAGAATCAAGTTGCGTTTTAGGAGCGGCTCCGGGGACAGTATAGCGCTCTTGTATTCTTGGAACAAAAACAAAGCCCGTCCTTGAGACGAGCTTTGTTTTCAGAGAGTTTATTTACTCTAGGATACCGTCGAGGTTCACGTCGTAGAGAATCTGATCTCCAACGAGACGATAGGTAAGAAGCTCCTCAGGTGTAAACCAGAGGTTAATCTCAGTCTCTGCGTTCTCTGGAGTATCCGAGCAGTGGATGAGATTGCGAACTGCGCGGTCATCAATTGCAGCAATGTTGTAGGAGTCAACCGTGTAGTCACCGCGAATAGTACCGACGTCAGAGGTTGCAGGCTCCGTACCACCCACAATCTTTGTGACAATCGATACCGCTGAATTACCCTCCCATGCCATCATCACGACTGGGCCGCTCGTCATGAACTTCTCGAGCGCGCGGATAATGTCCTTCCCATACTCGATAGGCTCCTTCTCAGCCGAGAGACCAGCTGCAGCACGATCCTCCGCAATCTTGGTGCCTTTCTTTATGAACCAGGCATCGTCCTTGCTGTAGTGCTTCCAGATGCGGTCACTATCGAGAACCGTAAGCTTAAGACCAATAAGCTTAAGACCCGTGCGCTCGAAGCGCTTAATGATCTCTCCGATAAGGGATCGCTGGACGCCGTCAGGCTTCACTATGACGAAGGTTCGTTCGAGCTTAGGGTGTGGAATAGGCATAAGATGATACTAAAAATCGCCCTGAGGCGTCTGTATATACCGCACTATACTACATGCGGCTATTGCTGTCAGTAGTGCAGGGAAGGCTATTTTTCGCCCTTCAAAATTATTCTTCCTTCAAATCCTCCTCGTTCTGCTCGTTTCTCCTGCCGAACCATCTCTACATCTTGATACTCAGGAAGTGCGCTTAATGCTGCTATGACCTCAAGCACGTCTCCAAGCTCCTCCACCGATGTTACCTCAGCAAACTCCCCCGCCTCTTCTACAAGCTTCTTAACGAGCTCGATTTTATACTCTTCAAGCGAAGCTACCCTCTTTTCATAAGAGACGCCTTTCGAGTCCAGAAGTTCAGGTATGCCATCCCGGACGAGTTTTTCATATGTGGCCATACATTTATCGTATCACCTCGTTCGATCTCCTCGTCACCACAATTGTCCCTTCGTCCTCAATAAGGATCGTGTGTTCAGAATGCGACGAGATTGATCCGTCACGTGTCCGATACGTATAACCGTCCGGAGCTAAAATAACCGAACCCTTCCCTGCGTTCGCGATAGGTTCAAGCGCGAGCACCATACCCGCCTTAATCTCTTCGCCGGTGCCTGCGTGCCCAAAGTTCGCGATGTAGGGCTCCTCGTGCACTTTGTGCCCTACCGCGTGCCCGCCAAGTACCTTCACAATAGAAAACTTCGTTCCCTTAAACACGGTCTCAATTGCATGCGAGATGTCGCCAATACGCGCACCCGGACGCGCGGCAGCAATACCCGCTTCAAGCGCTGCTTCCGTTGCAGCAATGAGTCCGCTCGCCTCCTTGTTCACCTTCCCAACCGGAACCGTTACGGCAGAGTCCGTGATAAGTCCCTTGTGCACGATACCGAAGTCGAGCGACACGATATCTCCGGTCTTAAGAATACGAACCTTCTCGTTTGGGATGCCATGCACCACCTCCTCGTTAACCGAAACACAGAGTGCCGCCGGAAACGGGCGCTGAGCTCCTTCAGGGGTATAGCCTTTAAACGCCGGAACATCGCCTCCGTCGAGAATCAGTTTGTGCGCCACGTCCTCAAGTTCTTGTGTTGATACCCCAGGCGCAACCATGCCCTCAAGTACCTCAAGGATAGCCGCAAGACGCTTCCCAGACTCGATAATGCCCTCACGCTCCTCTGGGGTCCGTACAATCATGTTAGATAAGCGCCGCGTGTATAGCCGCCTCTACCTCCTCAGGCGTCCCGGTGCCATCAAGAACAGTTAGGAGATCCTTCTCACGGAAGTAATCGAGCACAGGGGCAGTATGAGCGTCGTAGACACTGAGGCGTGTCCTGATCTTCCGCTCTGTAGAACTGTCAGGGCGATCTTCTTCCTTAGCACGTTCGAGCATGCGCGCCATAACTTCTTCCTCAGGGACGTCGAGATCAAGGGCGATATATGGTCGCTCTACCCAATCCATGACGGTCGCGAAGCGCTCTGCCTGTGCACGAGTGCGTGGATAACCATCGCAAACAATACCCTGGTCAGGCCGGAGCGCGAGCACCGCACCCTCAAAGAGATAGTTCGCAAACCAGTCTGGCAGAAGCTCGCCTGCGTCATATGCCTCGCGCACGTGATTAGCGAGCGGTCCCTCACCTTCGCGAAGCGCCTTAAAACGCTCTCCGGTAGAGAAATGAATCCAGCCTAGCTTCTCTGCTAGGCGCTTTGCTTGGGTTCCCTTGCCTGAGCCAGGGCGGCCGGTAAGGATGACGGTCAATATTGATGATTGCTGCATGTATAGAAAATGTATCAGTTATAAAAGTCCCCTGCTACTCCGAGAGTCCAATCTCCTTGCGAAACGCTGCTACGACAGCAATGAAGTCTCGCTTCGCGTCCTCGAGCATTCCCTCCGGGTTCGAAACGACATACGTCGCCTCGGTCTTGAATGAAGACTCATCCACATATCGCATGCGACGCTTTTCGAGCTCCTCTTCGCTCATGGGAGCACGGAGAAGAGCCCGCTTTTCGAGCACACTCCAAGAGCCAGCATCAATGTAGATAGTACCGAATTCCTCAGGTGGCAGTAAGTCCCGAATCAAGCGCACACCCTGCACCTCGATGTCTCCCATGATGAGTGCACCCTCTGCCAGATGCCTCTCAATCTCCTTTTTAGGAGTGCCGTAATAATTTCCCCCATACTCCGCCCATTCAAGAAGCTCTCCTCCTGCTATCTTCGCTTCAAACTCCTCTCGAGAAAGAAAGAAATAGTCCCTTCCGTGCTCCTCGCCCTCACGTGCACTCCGGGTTGTGCAAGACACAGACAACACGAGATCAGGAAATACTGACTTCGCGTATGTAATGAGGGTGTCCTTCCCGCTACCTGTAGGCGCCACAACCGGCACAAACTTTCCTCGGTGTTTGGCGCTCATGGAAGCCACTGTATCACGGGGTAGAGACCCCATGTTTTTAATACTCGCGAAGCGAAGCCTGCGCGTCGATCTTGCGGATAAGATCGAGCACAACGTTCACAACAATGAGGAGCGCGGTACCGCCAATCAAGATTGCGGTAATACCCGTGAGGCCCTGGATAATGAACGGGATAACGGCAACCAAACCGAGGAACATAGCACCCGGAAGCGTCACGCGATTAACCACGGTACCAATGAAACTCTCAGTCTCGCGTCCTGGACGAACACCGGGAACGAATGCTCCAGACTTCTGGAGATTGTCAGCCACACGCTTCGGCTCAAACGTGATTGAGGTGTAGAAGAACGTGAACATAACCACGAGTACGAAGTAGAACGCGCCGTACGCAAACGGGTTGGCAGCGAATGCCGTGTAGCCTGCAAGCGCTGCACTCATACCAGCTACACCAATAGCCGAAAGACCGGAAAGGACCATCTGCGGAAGCAGGAGAAGCGAGAGCGCGAAGATAATCGGCATCACACCGGCCTGAAGAAGGCGGATTGGAAGGTAGGTTGGTGCTGAGCCCCCACGTGCTGCACGTGCGTAATGGATTGGAATCGAGCGCTCGGCCTCCGACACAAGCACAACCGTGAAGATAACGAAAAGTCCGAGAACGATGAATCCGAGGTATGCCGGAATATTGGCAGCCGTTGCAGTGAAGAGAAGCTGCGAGAGACCAGCCGGGAGGGCGGCCACAATACCTGCGAAGATGATGAGCGAAACACCGTTGCCAATACCGAACTCAGTGATGAGCTCGCCGATCCACATAAGAAGCATTGAACCTGCCGCAATGAGGAATACGTTGATGGCGAAATCAAACGGCGTGATGGTGCGAACAATACCCTGACTCTCGAGAAGCGAGAGGAATGCCACGCCCTGTAGAACCGCAAGCGGGATGGTGAGTACACGTGCTATCGAGGTGAACTTGGTGCGTCCTGCCTCTCCTTCATCGCTGTACATCGCCTTCACTTTTGGAATCAGTACGGTAGCAAGCTGCATGATGATAGAGGCTGTAATGTACGGACCCACACCGAGCATAACGATGGAAAGATTCGAGAGACCACCTCCCGAGAATATATTCAAAAGGCCGAGGAACTGGTTGTTCGTGAAGAACTGCTCGAGCGCGATGCGATCTACGCCGGGGATTGGAACAGCAGCAAGAAAACGGAATGCAACAAAGGCGCCCAGGATAAAGAGTATCCGGTTTCGTATAACCCGATCCGAGAAGATGACGTGTACCTTGTGAATCGCCTTGCTAAACATAAACCTAGGCGAGTATTGAGCCTCCCGCGCTTTCAACAGCACTCTTGGCTGCTTCTGAGAACGAGCACGCTGAGATTGAGAGCTTCTTTGTAAGCGTGCCAGTACCGAGAATCTTTACGTACGAGACCTTGCCGCCACGTGCAGTGATGAGGCCCTTCTTGTAGAGCGTCTCTGGGTTAACGGTGTCACCCGCATCAAACGCAGCCTCAAGGGTTGAGAGGTTGATTGGCTCGTACTCATGACGCTTTGCGCGCACCGTACGTGCACGATTCTTTCCGTGTCCACGACGCTTTGGAAGCTTCTTCAAAATGTCGCGCATCTCAGGACGCTTCTTGTGTCCTGCGCGAGCGTTCTGTCCCTTGGTACCGCGACCCGAGGTCTTGCCGCGCTTACCACCACGACCAACGCGAGGTGTTGTTATGCGAGCGGTCTTTGGAGCGAGAGTGTTGGACTGCATAGAAATAAGGATTAGCGGGAACCGGCCATAGCGAGGGCCGCAACCGTTGCGCGAGCGATGGTGAGCTTGTTCTTAGTACGGGTGAGGATCTTTGCAATCACATTAGTGACACCAGCGTGCTCGAGCACAGTACGCATAGCCGATCCAGCAACGACACCACGACCTGGAGAAGGGATGATAGTAACAATGGAAGATGAGTACTTCACCGACACATCATGTGCGATTGAGTTCTCTGGGGTGCGCTTTACGGTAATGAGATGCTTCTTGGCATCACGCACCGCCTTATCAATAGCGAGTGCAGTGTCAGCACCCTTGCCCAAGCCCACACCAACCCTTCCCTTCTTGTCGCCGATAACAACGGTAACCGAGAAAGAGAAGCGACGACCACCGGCCATAACACGAGCTACACGGCGGACCTCTAGGGTAGCCTGCTCGAACTCAGAACGCTCGCGAGGCGCACGAGGGCCACGAGAATCCCTACGTCCTCCACCAGGTCCTCCACGGCCGCGCTGAGCTCCACGGAATCCGCCACGAGCTGGAGTTGCTGCTGCGTCTGCAGCCGGAGCCTGCGCCTCAACCGCTGCCTCTGGGACAACTGCTGGTGCGTCGGTATTTGTGTCGAGAGTAGTAGTGTCAGTCATGTATTAGAAAGTAAGCCCGTTCTCGCGTGCGGCATCCGCAACCATTTTGATCTGGCCGCCGTACTCGAAGCCTCCACGATCGAAGACAACGGTATCGATACCAGCCTTCTTCGCAGCCTCAGCCACTGCCTTGCCAACAGCGACAGCCTGCACCGAGAGAGAGCCTGGGAACGAACGGCCATGTGCTGCTGCGAGCGTCTTCTCTGCCTCATCATCAATAACCTGAGCGGAGATGAACTTGTTCGACTTATACACCGCAAGGCGAGGGCGCGCTGCAGTTCCAGAAATCTTCGCGCGCACACGGTTGTGGCGACGATCGCGGAGTCCTTTTTTAGTGAGAGTAGCCATACGTAATTATTAGACAGCCTTCTTACCCTGCTTGCGGCGGATAACCTCGTTGTCGTACGCAATACCCTTTCCAAGGTATGGCTCGGGTGGCTTGATTGCGCGAATCTCTGCTGCGAACTGGCCAACCTTCTGCTTGTCAGCTCCCTCAACAGTGATAGTAAGCTTCTCAACCTTTGCCTCGAGTCCCTCAGGAACCGGAAGCGTTACCTGGTGCGAGAATCCGACGTTGAAGACAAGATCACGTCCCTTAAGTTCAACCTTGAATCCCACACCCTTCATGATGAGGACCTTCTTGAACGGAGTCTCAACGCCTGACATCATCGCGCGAGCGTGCGCTGCAAAGGTTCCGGTAAGTGCGCGAGCGAGCTTTGAGGAGTTTGCCGGAGCAATCTGAAGACCCTCAGATGTAACGTCCATGGTGATTGCCGAGTGAATCGGCATCGCAAGCGTTGCGTTTGATCCCTTTACCGTGAAGACACCACCATCAGTTGTGACAGTTACCTTAGAAGGGATAGCGATTGGCTTCTTTGCAAGACGGGACATAGTACTGAAATAGAATTACCAGATCTCAAAGAGATTCTCGCCGCCGACACGGACCTTGCGAGCCTCAGCATCTGTAAGGACACCGCGAGGAGTTGAGATGAGGCGAGCGCCCATACCGTTCTTTACGCTGTGCGCTTCTGCGGACGGGGTGTAGAGACGACGACCTGGCTTTGAAACGCGCTTTACGCCGTTGATTGCGTGGCGGCCGCGCTCGTCGTACGCGAGAGTAACCTCGAACTCGTACGGCTTCTTGCCCTTCTCAACGCCTGCGACGTATCCAAGAGACTTCAACTTGTGTG
>JALHML010000003.1:0-2518 GCA_022844065.1 Minisyncoccota bacterium
GGACATAGGACAAATCTGAAGAAATCTTCATAGTCCTAAAAATACCCTTACGTTTGTTATGTTTTATATAAGTCGCTCTTAAAGACCTATGTGTTGAGAGACATGAAGATATCCGACACATATCCACAGAAACAAGAGACGCCATGAACCCTCAGAGAGCGCACAAGACTCTCTGCCGCAAATGATATAAATCTGTTAGGATAGCGAAGACAGGAGATTCGTGAGAAGGTATTCCTGTAGGGATGTGCCAACGCGCATCCCGTTAGTCGCTCGGGGTGTCGTATACCGGTAGTACGCTACTTTTGGGAAGTAGTTGACGGAGTTCGATTCTCCGCACCCCGACTAGGATGAAGACAGAGGGCAAGAGAATATGGTATTCTCGAGCCGAAGCGGGATTAGTTTAATGGTAGAACATCAGTTTTCCAAACTGAGAGCAGGAGTCCGATTCTCCTATCCCGCACCAAGAAGAAAGAGCGCCTTGAGCGCTCTTTCTTGCTTCCTTCTTGCCACATCTATTGATGAGTCTGTATGACCTGCTAGAAGCCCTTTAAAGAGCGCTCAATGGATATTTTTATATGGTGGTGAAGAGTCTTTCTCTATGGAGACATACTCGCAAGGCCCCTGAGTATAGGGTTAAAGAAAAGCCCCGCAAAAGCGGGGCTTTTCGTAACAAACAATCTAACTACTTAACCGCGTCCTTGAGCGCCTTAGCAGCGCGGAACTTAGGAGTGCGAGTAGCTGCGATCTTGATGGTCTCGCCAGTGCGTGGATTGCGGCCAGTGCGTGCTGGGCGAGCCTTCGCGCTGAAGATACCGAGGCCAGCGATAGAAACCTCGTCGCCTCCCTTGAGGCCGTCAGTGATGCTCGAGATAACACATTCAACTGCGCGCTCTGCATCAGCCTTCGTGCCGCCGAGTACCTCCTGCACCTTTGCTGCGATGTCTGCTTTGTTCATGATCGTAATTAGGGTTATTCCCTGGTAGGGCTTTGGTAAAGCCCTACGGGAGGGCTACCTGAGAAGTATAGGAAATGAGCCATTTAACGCAATAGGGCTTGATTTTATAAGGGGATAAGGTGAAATCCCGTTATCTCGAGTGAGATAACGGGATTTTCAGATGAGAGTTAGCGTGCAAATTCAACCACGCGGTTCTCTCGAATCACATTCACCTTAATTTCTCCTGGGTATTTCAGTTCTTGCTGCACGCGTTCTGCAATATCGCGTGCCATGCGGTGCATTGCGAGATCCGAGACCTTTCCAGGGTTTACGAAGATGCGAATCTCGCGTCCAGCGGAGATAGCGTATACCTTTTCGACGCCCTCGTACCCTCGTGCAATGCGCTCTAGGTCGCCTAAACGCTCAAGATATCGCTCTACCGTGTCGCGACGCGCTCCTGGCCTGCCTGCAGAGATTGCGTCTGCAACCTGCACAATCATAGACTCCGTTGTTTCGTACGGATACTCCTCGTGATGCGACTGCATCGCCTGAATAACCGCTTTATCAACGCCAAACTTCTCTAGAATGCGGCGACCAATCTCGACATGCGTACCTTCAAGCTCATGATCCACAGCTTTCCCGATGTCATGGAGTAGGGCACCAGACTTTGCAACGTCTACGTCAGCGCCAAGCTCAGCTGCGAGCATGCCAGCGATGTGCGCCATCTCAATTGAGTGCTGGAGTACATTCTGTCCGTAGCTGGTGCGGAAGTTGAGGCGGCCGAGGAGTGCTATGAGGCGCGGATCAAGGCCGATAACACCAACTTCGTACGCCGCTTCTTCTCCTTTCTGCTTTACCATTTCCGCAATCTCGGCCTTGGCTTTTTCAACAGCCTCTTCGATCTTGGCTGGCTGGATACGGCCGTCTGCTATGAGGTTCTCAAGTGCGAGCTTGGCAGTGTGACGACGCAGTGGGTCGAACGAAGAGAGCGTTATCTTGTCTGGCGCGTCGTCGATGATCACATCGACACCGGTCGCACGCTCGAACGCCTTAATGTTGCGACCTTCCTTGCCGATAATCTTACCCTTCACTTCCTCGGAAGGGATTTGCACGGACAAAGTCATAACCTCGCTATTCACCGCTGCACCCATGCGGTGAATAACAGACAGGAGTATGGAACGGGCCTTGTCTTCAAGTTGCTCGCGGCCGTGTGCTTCAAGCTTCTGGAGGCGTGCGAGCACGCTCTCCTCGTGGCTGTCCTCAAGATCCTTAAGAAGCATCGTCTTCGCGTCCTTCTCTGAGAGATGCGAGACACGCGCAAGCTCCTGGCGACGCTCATCACGCAATCGCTCTGCTTCGCGCTTTAGGTTTGCTGCCTCGTTCTCACGATTCTTTACATCTTCCGCCTCGGTTGCAAGTGCTCGTTCGCGCTCGTCGAGGAACTCTTCACGCTTACTAATACGGTCCGCGGCTTTCGCGAGTTTCTCCTCACGTTCCTTGAGTGGATGCATACGCTCATCCTCGAGCTTCTTAGCTCGATCTTCAGCGTCTTCAAGCACGCGGTTCGCGCGCTCCTTGGCTTCA
>JALHML010000003.1:2528-11040 GCA_022844065.1 Minisyncoccota bacterium
AGCATCTTCTGCTTTACTTCGAGCTCCAACGAGCCACGCTGGCCAAGCGCGATTAAAAGACGCAATACATATCCGAGCACAATACCGGCGAGACCTGAAAGGGCAAGAAGACTCAAGACTATCTTTATGGACATACCGGTTGATGGGACTCTCCGTGCGTACACGAAGAGGTTTGCAAGCAAATTAGGTTCGGGAATGCAGCATTTCAGCCGTTTCTGCGTATAAGAATTCCCTAGAACCCTTATAAAATAACACTTTTTACGAGTTTCGCAAACGGAACGGCCGCCCTCGAGGGCGGCCGTTCCGTAAACATTCGGAAGACTACTTGCTCTTGTAGACGTGGTCTACGAGCCCGTACTTTTTCGCGTCTTCTGCCATCATGAAGTAATCGCGATCAACGTCCTTCTCAATCTTTGCGAGCGGCTGCCCGGTTGATTTTGCAAGGATCTTGTTCAATCGATCGCGCGTAAGGAGGATGTGCTTCGCGGTAATTTCAATATCCGTTGCCTGTCCTTGTGCGCCGCCCCATGGCTGGTGAATCATAACCTCGGCGTTTGGGAGGGCATAGCGCTTGCCCTTGGCACCCGCAGCGAGAATAACGGCAGCAGCCGAAGCGGCCATACCCACGCAGACGGTGGAGACGTCTGGCTTCACGTGGTTCATGGTGTCGAGAATCGCCAGGCCTGCGGTTACCGAACCACCAGGAGAGTTTACATAGAGCGAGATGTCCTTCTTTGGGTCCTCAGACTCAAGGAACAGAAGCTGGGCGATGATAAGGTTCGCCATGTCGTCGTCAATGCCGCCACCCAAAAACACGATACGGTCCTTAAGAAGACGTGAGTAGATATCGTAGCCACGCTCACCGAATTGCGTTTTCTCCACGACCATTGGCACAAGCATTGCACGGGGATTTGTAGTTCGGTGTTCCATAGTAGAGTCATAGTACCAAAGCTCACGACATAAGAGAAAGCGCCCCATGATACGGGGCGCTTTCTACTGTTTTTGATCCTTACTCCGCAAGCGAGGCATCAAGCTCCGCAAACGCGGCATCAAAGTCCTCTTCAAATTTTTCTGGGCTTTGTGCTGCGAGGTCTGCTTCGATTGCTTCAGGTTCAGTTGAGTCGCCTTGCGTTTCAAGGGCCTGTACCTGAGCTTCAATACTTTCGGTTGAAGGCATGGTGCTTGAGAGGTAGTACGCACCTCCGGCAACTACGAGAAGCACAACAATAAGACCGCCAAGCGCGACCCACGAGGTCTTCTGTGGCTCTAATACCTTAACAACAGGGGATTCTGGTGATTGTTCCATACGTGTTCGGTTAGATTCCTGCTTCTACACTCGGTCTTGGTAGTGCTTGGGCAGCGCTTCTCAGTGCTTCGTGAGCAGAACGAATTGCAGCTTTTGCACTCTGGGCAAGGGCACGTGTTGCCTGGAAAGACTCACGTGGCGCCTCGCTCGCAAGCGCGTCAGCTATTGCCTCAGAAAGCGTAGTAATAGCAGCCTCTGCCTCGTCAATCTCTGTGCGTGCTGACGCAAGCGCCTCTTCGGCACCAGTAACGTCGATACCGTTCGCGGCAAGTACATCTATACGTGCATCAATTCTGTCTGCGATGCCTGAAAGCCGTAGGGTCATGGCGTTCAAGAGCTTTACTGCGTGATTGAAACTGGCAATTGCCCGCTCTCCATGCTTCGCAGAGAACTTCTCGCGACGCTCTTCGGTGCTTGAGGCAAATGCTGCCCGCTTCTCCATAAGGAGTGCTTTACGCTCCTCGATGTGTGTCTGTACCGCTTCCTTTCGCTCCTCATGGTTCATTTGTTGTAGTGCGCGACGTTCGGAAGCCATATCCTTCATGGCCTCGCGGCGCTCCATAAGCCCGGCTCTCATATCCTCTACCCGTGTTGGGACAGTGCCTTTAAACTCCGACACGCGATCCTTTACTTGATTTTGGTGCTGGAGAAACTGATCCTGTGCACCCCTGAATCGTTCTCTGGGGACTGGATTTTCTTGCTGCACCCTCGTCGTTGTGTCTACGGATGGTTCAGTGTTTATTTCTCGAACCGCATCCTGCGCGTGTGCGCTTCCGGCCGTAACAATAAGGCCAAGGAAGAGCAGAGCTACAATAGATATTCTCATAGGTAGTTTAAATGCTTAATGCAGTCACGGGCATCGTGATGCTGGGTCTAGTATACCGTTAACACATACAGGAGCAGATGTTCTACTGCATAACGAAAAATCCCGCACACAGCGGGACTTTTTGTTATCTTTGCTTGTTCAACTACTGAGGAACCGGACCGTTCTCTCCTTCCTCAACGTTTGCAGCACCCTCAACGGTTGGCATAGAGCCGTCTGGAAGGACTTCTCCGCGAACGCCATTCTCTGGCATCTCGTTTGTCTCAAGACGCTCGTTCCATACGTAGAACGCACCAACGACGAGAATCGCCATAATGAGAACAATACCGAGGATTGAGCCGTATGCAGCAGGCTTTGACGGCTCGTCTGCCATAGGCGCTGCCGCTGGAGGAGGGGTAACGTTATCCTGGTTCATGTTCTGATCTGGTACTTGTTCCATAAATGATTGATTAGCTATTTCCTAAGTATAGAGGACATTTGGGCTAGGTGCCTATGTGGTGGGGATACGAGAAAACCCGAATCTCAGTAGAGATCCGGGTTTTCTTAGGCACGTACTGTGTCTATTTCTTTTCCAGGTACATCGCTACCGCACGATCAAATGCATCCTGTGCCGCTGCCTTATCCTTGAATGCTCCAAGCGAGACTTCTTTGTTCTGAAGTTTCTTGTATGTCTCAAAGAAGTGAGCAATCTCCTTAAGCGTGTGCTTGTTGAGGTCACTCAAGTCCTGGATATCTGCGAAACGAGGATCGTCTGCGGGTACTGCGATGACTTTCTCGTCAGCCTCGCCACCATCAACCATCGGAAGGATAGCGACCGGACGCGCACGCACGAGAATACCCGGAAGAAGTGGGTAGGTCGTAAGTAGTACGACATCGAGTGCGTCGCCATCGTCCCAGAGGGTCTGCGGCACGAAGCCGTAGTCGAATGGGTATGCCTGTGCGGTATGCAGCACGCGATCAAGTGCGATCATGCCGGTCTTCTTGTCGATCTCGTACTTGTTTTGTGATCCGCGAGGAATCTCGATAATCACACTCATCTCGTCACGGGAGCCCGGATTGATATCGTGAAGAAGGTTCATAGAGATAGAAGATTAGGCCTGGTCCTTGTCCTGGCTGTCGCGGTCATCTGGATTCGCTGGAGTGCCGTCGTCAGAAAGCTCGGTCTCTTCGCCAACCGTGAGTGTGTTGTCTACTGGAACCTCTTCCGTGATAACGGACTCGGTTACGGTCGGGTCGATACCTGCGGCAACTGCAGGGTCCATGTCCTCCTGGCTCTCGAGTGCTGCAACTGATTCGTCGGACGCACCTTCAGAAGCTTCAACTGCTGCTTCGCCTTCAGCAACGCTTGCGCCACCAACTGCCATGATGTCGATGTTCCATCCGGTGAGCTTCGCAGCGAGGCGAACGTTCTGGCCTCCGCGGCCGATAGCGAGAGACTGCTGGTCCTCGGTAACAGTGACGCTTGCACGATGTCCTTCCTCATCGAGTTCAACGTCGATGATGGTTGCTGGAGAGAGGGACTCCTTAATATAGGCCGCCTGGTCCTCAGACCACTCGATGATATCGATGCGCTCGCCGCCAAGGGCTGCCATAACGGTTGAGACGCGTACGCCACGCTGGCCAACAAGAGAACCAACGGGATCAACGTGTGGATCGTTTGATGCAATGGCAATCTTGGTGCGGCTGCCAGGCTCGCGGGCAAGACCCTTGATCTCAATAGCGCCTGCTGCGAGCTCCGGTACCTCCATCTCAAAGAGACGGGTGAGGAAGCGCGGATGGGAACGGGAGAGGCGTAGGTATACGCCACGGAATCCTTCGTCTACGGCGTAGAGGTAGGCGCTAATGCGCTCTCCTGGACGGTAACGCTCTCCGGGAATCTGCTCCTCGTAGGGGATAATACCGGTTGCACGTCCGAGGTCGACGAAGATAGCACCACGTTCAGCACGCTGCACGATACCCGTGACGATCTCGCCCTTCTTGTGGCCGAACTCGTCGAGGATAGAAAGCTTCTCGGCCTCGCGGATCTTCTGAATAACAACCTGCTTTGCAGTCTGTGCAGCGATGCGACCGAAGTCGTCCTGTGGTTCGAGTGGGAAGATGATCTCCTCGCCGAGTTCCGCGGTGCGCTTGATGCGCTTCGCGTCCTCAAGAAGGATGTGCTTCTCCGCGTCGTAGCGGGGAAGTTCGCCTTCAGCGACCTCCTCCTCGCGGTCGAAGTGCGGGTGATGTGCAGGAAGATCGTGTTCCTCCTCACCTTCCTCAGGGAAACGCACCATCGTGTCGTCCACGATGGTCTTTACCTGCTCGAAGGTAACGGTGCCCGAATCCATATCGAGCATGCCGCGTACCACCTGGCCGCGCTTTCCGTATTCCTTCTTATAGGCAGTTGCCATGGCCTGCTCGATAGCGTCCACCATGGTTTCCTTAGTGATACCGCGCTCCTCGAACTCTCCGAGCACTGAATTAATTGTTTTGAGATCCAACATAGGTCCTGTATTTAGTTGTTCGCCCTTCTATTATTCTATTTTCGCACGTATCTCTGGATTCCTAAAAATAAATGCCCGCAGTGCGGACATTCCAGATAGGGAGAAGATACCATATATAGGTATACAGTCAACGCTAGATTCATTGACTCGGTAGTGTATTCGTGGTTTATTAACACCGGAATGAACGGCGCTAAGGCGCCTTAGCAGGGAGAGTAAGTAATGAGTGACCAAAACCAGTCTAGCTCGAAGCCTCTCAACAGGCGCCAGCAGTCCAAGGTGCAGACTCGTCAAAAGGTGCTCGACGCCGGCCGCACGCTCTTCATGAAGGGTGGTTACGAGAAAGCCACCATTCGTGATATCGCGAAGAAGGCCGGCATGTCGACCGGCGCCGTGTTTGCGAATTTCGAGGACAAGAAAGACCTCTTGCTTGTTATCGTGCACGAGGAGCTCGAGGAACATGGCCTACTTCTCAAACAGGCTGCGGAAGAAGAAGGTGCAGTCCTCGACCGTATCGTCAGGGTTTGTACAGCCGACTTCGCGTTCTTTAACGAACGGCTCCATCTGATGGAAGCACTCGCCGTCCTTGAGACCGATGCGTCAAACATGAAAAATCACAGGGCTCGTACGCTCACAGGCCATCGGCGAGAGCGTCTCTGGAGAGCCATCGAAACGATGCTTCAGGAGTCCCGCTGCGGGAACTCGCATGAGGCCAAGGTGATTGGAGAATGCATCATGAGCATCCACTTCGATCGCTGCAGGTACCAGGCGATTATGAACCGTAAGACTGAGTCGTACCGACACACACTAAAGGAACTGCTCAGTCATCTGCTCTCGGCATCTGCAAGGGCCCTCGCGGCCTGAGCAGAACAGTTTCAAAGAGTCGCGCGACACCTGTCGCGCGGCTTTTTCTTTTCCACGCTCCCTATCTACGTAGGTGCGCGAGAAACACACGGGAGCGCGCTATACTTTATATACAAACAGCATGCAGGTCTCTGAAAGCGAACTCAAAGAATTCATTCTCGACTCCGGACTTGTGTCTAGGAAGGATGTTGAGGCTGCAGACGAGGAGGCGAAGCGAAAGAAGCAGTCTATCGGCGACATCTTGATTGCGCAGGGACTTCTCTCAACCGACAGTCTTCGCCGTATAAAGGCATACGTTCTTGGAATCCCGTTCGTTAACTTGAAGACGCTAAAGATTGACTTAAACATTCTCTCTTTGATTCCAGAACCAATCGCACGCACACACTCCATCGTTGCGTTCAAGAAGGACGGAAACTCGCTCGAAGTAGCGATGCTCGATACTGAAGACCTTCCGGCTATTGACTCGGTCCGTAAGACAACAGGTCTCAAGATTCTTCCGCGTCTTACGGACGACGAGTCTTTGAAGAACGTACTCTTGCAGTACCAGAAGTCTTTGAAGGAAGAGTTTGGCGATCTCATCACAACCGAGGCCGGCCGCATTAACCTTATTAAGGACGGAGAGTCTGGAGATGATGTCTCGGGCGACGACCTGAAGAAGATGGCAGAGGACCTGCCAATTGTGCGCATCGTTGATACGCTCTTGCGCCACGCAATTATCCAGAAGGCATCCGATATTCATATTGAGCCAATGGAGCAGGAGGTGCTCGTCCGCTACCGCATCGACGGCGTGTTGCATGATGCGATGACACTCCCACGCACCGCAGCTCCCGGCATTACTGCGCGCATCAAGGTGCTTGCGAACCTAAAGCTCGACGAGAAGCGTTTGCCACAGGACGGCCGCTTTAAGATGGAGACTGAAGCAGACAAGGTGTCATTCCGTGTGTCCTTGCTGCCAACCTACTTCGGCGAAAAGATCGTTATGCGTCTCCTTAGAGAGACCGGCGAAGGATTTACCCTCGATGTGCTCGGGTTCCATGGCTCGGGGCTCGAGCGGGTGCATCAGTCTATGAAACAGACAACGGGCATTATTTTGATCTCTGGACCAACCGGCTCTGGAAAGACGACAACGCTCTATACCATCCTCGATATTTTGAATACGCCGGACGTTAACATCTCAACCGTTGAGGATCCGATTGAGTACCAGATGAAGCGGGTGAATCAGACACAGGTGAACCCAGCTATAGGGTTTTCATTCGCCAATGGACTTCGTGCACTCCTTCGTCAGGACCCGAACATCATCATGGTGGGAGAGATCCGCGATGCGGAGACAGCATCGCTTGCGATCAACGCGGCGCTCACCGGACACCTCGTGCTCTCAACTATTCACACGAACTCCGCAGCAGGTGCTATCCCACGTCTTATGGATATGGGCGTGGAACCATTCCTCCTGGTCTCAACGCTTCGCATGGTTATGGGTCAGCGTCTTGTGCGTAGACTCTGCGACGGAAAGGAACAGTATGCGCTTGATGCGGTTGAGCGCGAGAAGGTCGCGAGTGCGGACAAGTTCGACAATGTGCTCAAGGCACTTGTTGAAGAGAAGCTCGTGAAGGAGGGAACAACGATGGATGCTGTCCCGTTCTATAAGGCGGTACCGTCGGCGCAGTGCGAGGACGGATACTCCGGTCGCATTGGTATTCATGAGGTCTTGATGCTTTCGTCTGCACTTCGCGACCTTATTTTGCACAACGCAGCTCCAGACGCGATCGAAGCGCAGGCGCGCAAAGAAGGCATGCTCACCATGCTCGAAGACGGCCTCTACAAGTCCACGCGTGGTATTACCTCGGTTGAGGAGGTGTTGCGGGCAGTATCCGAGTAGAGGGATTGCATTTTAGTGCAGCGGGCGTATAACCAAGAAGGAAACGCGTCCAAAGTGTCTGGACTAACCGGATACGCGCGTTCTGGGAGTGAGTTCAATGTTGAAATATGGTCTTGCGGCACTTTTCGCCGTTGGTCTTGTGTTGCTCGGGTCGTATTTCTGGCCCGGCCTGTTCGGCGGCTACGTCGTCTATGGGGTCGCGCTCGTACTCGCGCTGCTGTGCGTCAGGCTGACGGGCCGGGTGGGGCGGAACAACTGGGTCACGGCCGTGATGCTGCTTGCTGCCGGCGCGCTCTTGGCTCGGTTCGGTCAGGACTACGCCGCCTATGTCATCGCGGCTGGTCTCGGCACCGTCGCTGGAACGCTGATCGTTCTCGGCTTCAGTCGGGGGCCTCGTTCCCCCGCACACGCGTAACGCCATCTCGTCGGGCACAACAGTATTGGACCGGATTCTCCTCGTGGGAATCCGGTCCGCTTCGTTTTGCATGCTACGATTCTTTTATGAAATTTCGCGTAACCTCAAAGAGTCCTGAAGGAGAAGAGACAAAGCGTGTGCTCGAAGCAGCATCAAGATTTGCTGTTTACGAGCAGGTAGAAAAAGAGGGAGGTGTTGTGGTATCCGTACAAGAAGGAAGCGGCACGTTCTTGCCTGCATGGACGCAGATGACGATTGGTACTGGGATAAACACCGACGAGAAGATTACGTTTACCAAGAACCTCGCCGCCATGATTGCCGCAGGCCTCACGCTCACACGCGCACTCTCCGTTATCGAGCGACAGACCAAGAACAAGGCACTGAAGAAGATCGTAATGGATCTCGAGGAGGAGGTGAAGAAAGGCTCATCGTTCCATGAGGCACTCGCACGGCATCGCAAAGTATTTTCCGATCTCTTCATTGCTATGAGTAAGGCAGGTGAGGAATCGGGAACCCTGGCTGATGCGCTTGCGGTTGTTGCGCGCCAGATGGAGAAGGCGAACAATCTTCAGAAGAAGGTGAAGGGGGCAATGATCTATCCTGCGATTATCCTCGTTGCGATTATCGTCATCGGTATCCTCATGATGATCTTCGTGGTGCCAACTCTTTCCAATACGTTTAAGGAACTTAACGTTGAGCTGCCAACCGCAACGAAAATAATCATTGGTGCGTCTGACTTCATGGC
>JALHML010000003.1:11050-15687 GCA_022844065.1 Minisyncoccota bacterium
GCATCGAATGCAATTCTCGTGTTCGTCATGCTCGCCGTCTTCATAACGGGTTTTATATTCTTCTTAAAATCTAAGATTGGAGGCCGCATAACGCTTTTCCTTTCGCTCCGTGTTCCCGTTATTGGCGAGTTGGTTCGCGAGACTATGAGTGCTAGGGCCGCTCGGGCAATGTCCTCGCTTTTGTCGTCAGGCGTTGAGATGCTCTCGACACTCAGTATTGCTGCGGAGGTGGTTGGCGACAATCCGTTCGGAAAAGTGATTAAGGAAGCAGAAGAGCGTGTTCGTAAAGGTGAAACACTTTCCGTCTCGTTCACGGACCACGCAAAACTCTATCCAGTATTCGTCGGCGACATGATTGCGGTTGGCGAAGAGACAGGAAAGGTGGCAGACATGCTCGGGCAAGTTGCGCAGTACTACGAAAATGATGTTGAAGAACGTACCAAGGACCTCTCTACTATTATCGAGCCAGTACTCATGCTTTTCATCGGCAGCGCCGTTGGTGTGTTTGCGATGGCAATGATTACGCCTATCTATTCGCTTTCGGATAAGATTTAGTTTGATCCTAAGCAGTTACGTGCTTGATACACTTTAGGTATGCGAATCGATATTGTAGGGCTTCCGGCAAGCGGTAAATCTACGCTTGCTGCGAATATTTCAGAAAAACTTTCCATACCGCATATACACCTCGACCGCTTCTGGTTTGAGAACGGCGGGCGACAAGGTAAGCATGATACGCCGAATATTGATGAGGTTAAGGCGAAAGTAAAAGAAAGGGCTATAGAAGCAACAAAGGAAGAGTCCTGGGTATCCGATGGGGTGTATATGAACGTACAGGAGGAGATTGCGCCACTAGCTGACGTAATTGTCTTCCTTGATATTCCCTTGTCGGTTCGACTACTTAATCATATGCACCGAGCTTTCTTTCAATCTAAGCGACATGCAGAACTTGGTCTTTGGGAGGAAATTACATTCTTTCGAGAGATTGTACGTCGAGAACGGAAGAATAAGCCCAAACTACTAAAATTTGTAGAAAAGCATAAGAATAAAGTAGTAATATTGCGTTCCCGAAGGGAAGTTCAGGAGTATCTGGAACAATTAACCTAGTACAACATCGTCCCAGACTATCAATCGCGCTACACTGCCTGCATATGGCTATAGGTAAGGTGGTATCAACTCGTTTCCGGAACGAGAAAGGGAACGATGTGTATGTGCGTGCAAGTGAAGAACTGGTACAGGGGGTTCCGGGCGTAGTGTTGTTTGTGACTGGTCCGGACGAGGACTCTGAAATGCAGATTACGAGGCAGGAGGGGATTGAACTCCTTGCACTCTTATCGAAACTATTGAAGCCGGGTCGCCAGAACCGCTAGAGAGCATGTATCGGTGCGTTATCATACGTGTATGAATGCACCGCGCGGCATGTCGCTTATTGACGTTATTATTGGCGTCGCGCTGATACTTATTGTGTTTCTTGGGTTGCTCGGGTTATTGCGCGCCTCACTTCTTATTTCCTCCTCCTCGAAGGCGAAGGCGGGAGCAACCGTGATTGCAACCTCACAGATGGAATACATCCGCTCTTTGTCGTATGACTCGGTTGGTACCATCGGCGGCATTCCCGCAGGTCCCGTTGAGCAGTACGCAACGACAACCATGAACGGTATCCCGTACGGGATACGCACGCTTGTGCAGTATGTAGATGATCCGAAAGACGGAAGCGGGGCAGCAGACACGAACGGCATCACAACTGACTACAAGCGTGTTCGTGTTGCTACTACCTACCAATTCCGTGGGGAGGAGCGACAGATTGTTATCGTATCGAACGTGGTGCCGCCCTCGATTGAGACAACTGCAGGCGGGGGTACGCTCCGTGTGAATGTCGTGGATGCGGTTGGTGCTCCTGTGGCCGGAGCGAGTGTTCGCATTGAGAACCCGAGCCTCATACCAGAGGTAGATGTCACTACTTTCTCCGACATTGCAGGATCGGTGATTTTGCCTGGCGCGCCAACCTCTACCGACTATCGCATTTCCGTATCTAAAAATGGCTACTCATCAGCGCAAACATATGCGCGTGATGCGACAAACCAGAACCCAACTCCAGGGTATCTGACAGTTGTACAGAATCAGACGACTACGGGCACCTTTGCTATTGATCTGCTCTCCTCGCTTACGCTTAAGACCTACAGTCCGATCCGTCCGGCAGCCTCACGCGACACGTTCCAGGACGCGACACAACTCGCGGAGATGGTGTCTGTGCAGGTGAGTGGGGGAAGTCTCACCCTTTCGGGTGCTTCAGGAAGCTTCTCGCTTTCAGGAAGTGCGCGTTCGACTACGACCGCCCCAACCTATCTCGCGGCATGGACATCAGTTGATGCTGCAGCTACACGTCCCGCAAACACAGCACTCAGTGTTTCTGTCACTGATAGCAGCGGGACACTTCTTCCGGATTCTGTTTTGCCAGGTAACAGTTCAGGTTTCACCTCGTTCCCGGTTGATTTGACTACGGTCTCTACTACCACGTATCCAAGCCTCGCGCTGCGAGCTGCACTTTCGACCTCCGACGTACTCTTTGCACCGTCTCTTGAGATGTGGGAGATCGCGTTTGAGGAGGGTCCTATACCGTTTCCGAACGTCCCGTTCACGCTCACTGGCGAGAAGTCGAAAGGCACAACAGGAGCAGGCGCGCCGCTCTACAAGACCATCATAGACAGCACAACCGATGCGACTGGTATACGTGCTCTTACACTCGAATGGGACGTGTATACGTTCATCTTTGACGGGTATACGCTCGTGAGCCCGACCTCGACCATTCCGTATACCCTTGATCCCGGTACAACCACCGAAGCGGTTATCATTATCGAATAATCGCTATGCACCACACCCATACCGTATCGAGCACACCGAGGGTCCAGAGAGGACTTACGCTCATAGAGATGCTCGTGGTGATTGGCCTTACGGGACTTGTGGGGGTTGGACTCCTGTCCATGATTGCGTACTTTTACCGTGCAAATGCATTCCTTCTTGAGTCAACCACCGCGGTAGATAGTGCGAGTCGTGGCGTGAGAGAATCTCTTGCGTTGTTGCGTGGTGCGTCGTATGGAGAGGACGGAACGTATCCGGTTGCCGCCGCCGCAACATCGAGCATAACGTTTTACAGTAATGCAGATAGTGACCGTGCAATCGAACGTGTGCGTCTCTATGTTTTGGACGGAACGCTTTATAAAGGGGTCACAAATGCTGCGGGAAATCCTCCGTCATATAGCGGCCAAACGGAAACGACTTTTACGATTGCGACATGGGTGAAGAACGCGACGAACACACCGGCATTCCGGTATTTCAATCGCGACGGAATGGAACTAACAGCGCCTATAGACATTACCGCTGTACGTACGGTCCGTACGCGTTTTGACGTCGACATTAACCCGTACCGTGCACCAAACATACTTACTATTGAAGGCTCTGCAACGGTGCGTAACTTACGAGACAAATGATTCCTATGAAACGAACGTCACCGCGCGGGTATCTTATGGTTCTTGCCATTGTCTTTGGTACGGTATTTCTGACCGTGCTTGGTGCCTTGAGTAGTCTCGTTCTCACAGAGAACCTGAGCCAATCAACAGCAACCTCAGCAGCGCGCGCATCTGCTATTGCAGAAGCAGGAGTGGAGTATTATCGCTGGTTTCTCGCACACAACCCAAGCGACCTAACGAATGGCACCGGACAACCAGGGCCGTACGTCATTCCCTATATGGATCCCGAGGGCGGACAGACCGGCACCATTGAAATTGATGTTGTTGGGAACACCTCCTGCGAAGCCCTCACGTCTATTGATATCCGTTCTACCGGTACGCCGATCGAGGACCCCACGGTTTCTCGTACCATAACTACCCGCTATGCCCGACCCACGGTTGCTCAGTTTTCCTATGTACTAAACGACAGTGTGTGGGCAGGTCCAGATCGTATTATCACTGGCCCCTTCCATTCAAATGGGGGTATTCGCATGGACGGCACCATTAACTCACTCGTTACAAGTTCGCTTTCTTCATGGCTTTGCACTACTGCGTTTGGGTGTACACCAAGTCAGACGGTGTCTGGCGTGTGGGGCACCGGTACCAACCCTGATTTGTGGGAGTACCCTGTTCCACAGGTCGACTTCGGCGCAATTGCGGCAGACTTCGCTAGCCTCAAGGCCAAAGCACAGGCTGATGGCCATTACTTGCCGCGCTTTAGTCAGACGAACAATACGGGCGCTGCGAGCTATTGGCACGGATATCGACTTATCTTTAATGCCTCAGGCACAATAAGTGTGTATCGTGTTACGTCCACATCAGCACTCAGCTCAACACACATCAATCCCGGTGACGACCTTCTGCCGGATCGAACACTCATAACAAATCAAACCTTCTATGGCACTCTCACGATTCCAGAGAGTTGCGGCCTTATCTTTGTTGAAGACAATGTCTGGGTTCAGGGAACGGTGAATGGGAAAGTAACGGTTGTGGCGGCCAATCCGGCGACTGGGCTTGCGCCGAACGCCATGCTTTCTGGGAATCTCGTGTACAACGAAACAGATGGCAGTGATGGCCTTACGTTAATCGCCGAGAGGAACATACTCATTGTTCCTAACTCGCCGCAGGATATGA
>JALHML010000004.1 GCA_022844065.1 Minisyncoccota bacterium
GCGAATGTCCTTCGTAGGGAGAGGGCCAGGTCGGCACGCGATTTGTTCTGCGACAAGCTTATGAAGTTTATTCACCAGCAACTTCGGTTCGGTACCGTCCTCAACCCCAAGGAGGATAACAGGGGTATCGCAACCGAGTTCAGGAGTGTAGTTTCTTTCCATCGGAAAACAAGTCCCTTTCTATACGGATCAATGATCTGTCCTGCATAGTCTTTACCACATTTTGTATGTGGTGTCCATGAAGCGTACATGAATCAAGATACGCGCTAAAATGAAGGGAAGTATGGATACGGTCGAACAGATTAAGGCGAAACTCTCTATCCTTGAGGTAGTGAGTCCGTACGTGAAGCTCACGAAGTCAGGCCGTAACTATAAGGGCCTTTCTCCTTTCAATAAGGAGAAGACGCCATCTTTCTACGTGAACGTTGAGCGCGGTACCTACTACTGCTTCTCCTCAGGACAAGGGGGCGACCAGTTCGAGTTCATCCAGAAGATGGAGGGTGTGGACTTTAAAGGGGCACTGAAGATTCTTGCTGAGAAGGCAGGGGTTGAGATTGTGTATCAAGGAAGCGGGGTATCAAAGCAAGACAAGGACAAGCGCGATCGACTGTACGAAGCAACCGCACGAGCCGAAGCACTCTATACGGCAAATCTCCTTGAAGGGAAGAAGCTTGAGGGAAGTGCGTATGGCTATGCGCTTTCTCGTGGGCTTTCCGAGGAAAGTATTAAGACCTGGGGACTCGGGTACGCGCCCGACGCGTGGCGCATGGTGCTCGAGAAGTTAACGGAAGGCGGGTATACGAACGTAGAGCTAGTACAGGCCGGGCTCGTTAAGGAGGCGGACGAGAAGAAGGGAACGTGGTATGACCGGTTTAGGAATCGGCTTATGTTCCCGATACGGGACGCTGCCGGACGCACTGTTGCGTTCACGGGTCGTGCACTTGATCCAAACGATCAGGCGAAGTATTTAAACTCGCCTGAGACTGATCTCTACAAGAAGTCAGAGATTCTGTTTGGTATGGATAAGGCGAAGGATGCGATACGTCAGCGGGGATTCGCGCTTTTGGTTGAGGGACAGATGGATCTTCTGTTACTTCACCAGATTGGCTTTACGAATACTATTGCACTGTCGGGTACAGCGCTTACGTCGCAGCACCTTTCGCTTATTAAGCGTTACGCGGACAACCTGATGCTCGCGCTTGATTCGGATAGGGCAGGACTCAATGCTTCTATGAAGAACGCTATAGTTGCCTTAAAGAGCGGCATGCGCGTAAAGGCAGTGAAGCTTCCGGTTGGGAAGGACCCAGCAGACCTCGCGGTCTCTGATCCTAAGGACCTAACGAACCGCATTAAGGATGCGCAGCCAATTGTTGAGTTCTTCCTATCAGTCCTCACCGAAAGCGAACGGGATCAGCATCGTCTAATCATATTGGTGGAGAAGACCGTTCTTCCCCTTATTGCCGCTATTCAGAGCCCTATGGAGCGGGAGCATTTCGTTGGGGTTGCCGCCCGAACGCTAGGATCGACTCTTGAAGCAATACGAGAAGGGCTTCTGCGGCTTCCGCAGGAGCTTAATACTGCACCTGGCAGTTCAAGAATGACTGTTTCCGTTCCTAGGCCTTCAGTTGCCGAGAGGGCGAGCGACCGCCACGCCCTTAAGATGCGGGCTGCAGCAGCGTCTTATCCGGATACAGCCATTGCGAAACGGTTAGAAAGTGAGTATAATCGCATCATCGGCGTACCGTTCCCGGACGAGCCCCCTCCCGAAGACATGATCTTCGAGGCAGGAATAGCCTTTGGCGAGGCCCCCGGAGAAACTGACGCGGACGATCTCATTCACGCGTTCGAGAAAGCACTTTTAGCGGAGCGGCTCCAGGCTGCGACCGCTCGTCTACGCGTTGCTGAGGCGTCTAAGGACGAAGCAACCATCAAAGAGGCAGGAAAAGAATGCCAGGAATTGGCACGACTCCTCTCCTCATTTTCATAGTTTTCTCATTACCAGTTCGCGCATACCTATATGGCTACAACCAAGAAGCCGGTTAAGAAGGCTGTTAAGAAAGTCGTTAAGAAGCCCGCTCCTAAGAAAGCGGCTAAGAAGGCTGCACCCAAGAAGGCAGTTAAGAAAGCAGTAGCAAAGAAGCCGGTTAAGAAAGTTGTTAAGAAAGCAGTTGCGAAGAAGCCTGCGAAGAAGGTTCAGCTTAAGAACATTGTTCGTGCTGCGGCAACGGGTGCTAAAGCAAAGGCTGCCGCTGTTAAGGGAGATAAGGCAGACCTCCTTATCCAGAAGGGAAAGGAGCGCGGGTATATTACGTACTCCGAGATTCTTAAGGAGTTTCCGCATGTTGAGGACGACATCATGTTCCTTGATGAGCTCTATGAGAAGTTCACCACTGCCGGTATCGATATTCTCGAGGGCGGTATGTTGGCCGACGATACGGACCAGTATCTTGCAACACGTAACATAAAGAGTCGTGACTCTGGAGCGTACGATTCTATCCAGATCTACCTTCGCGAGATCGGCCAGTACCCACTCCTTACCGCATCTGAAGAGCGTGAGCTCGCACAGCGTATTGAGCGCGGGGACGACGAAGCACGCAACATTCTTGCCCGCTCGAACCTTCGTCTCGTTGTGTCTATCGCCAAGAAGTACGTAGGGCGCTCACCAGACCTTACCCTCCTCGATCTTATTCAGGAAGGAAACCTCGGTCTTTTCAAGGCTGTAGACAAGTTCGACTGGAACAAGGGATTCAAGTTCTCGACCTACGCTACCTGGTGGATTCGCCAGGCTATTACGCGTGCACTCGCTGACCAGTCTCGTACCATCCGTATTCCGGTGCACATGGTTGAGACCATCGCGAAGTACAAGCAGGTTTCGCGTCGTTTGGCTCAGGTGCTTGGCCGCGATCCGCAGCCGGAGGAGATTGCTATTGAGATGGGTGTTGAAGTTGAGAAGATCTACCAGATTGAGAAGATCAATCAGGATACGCTCTCTCTTGAGAATCCTATTGGTTCTGATGATGATGATCGTTCTACGCTTGGCGACTTTATTGCAGACGACAAGATCCCATCTCCAATCCAGGAGTCTTCAGAGCGTATTCTTGGCGAGCAGGTACGCGACATTCTTGAGGACCTTTCTCCAAAGGAGCGCAAGATTCTTGAGATGCGCCATGGACTACTTGACGGCGTGTACCACACGCTTGAGGAGGTAGGGAAGGAGTTCGGTGTTACACGCGAGCGTATTCGCCAGATTGAGGCGAAGGCGCTTGAGAAGATCAGGACGCATGAGAAGAGTAGGAGGTTGAAGAGTTATTAGAGAAAGGCCCGCAATTGTGGGCCTTTCTTAATTACGTCCGCTAATGAACAGTACGGTTTCCGCCATTGTCTTTCAGCTTGAGCGTATTGCTATCTTGCTGCGGACCAATCGCCAGCATGTATGCCACGTAGGAAAGGTAAAGACTATAAGGACCTGGTTTGGAAACGTTGGGACCACAGAGTCTACAAGGACCTCTGGTAATCGCTGTGTCGTTGCTTGGTATGGTGAGAAACGGCAGGAAAATTTTTAGGATGAAGATTACGATGATCTAGATTATACTTAGGAAACATGGCTTCCCTGAATTGGATAGGAAAACAGGCGGTTGTAAACCACGATAAAGATGTACCTTTCAGGTTGCTAAAAAAGATTAAAACTGCGTCGGTGGGAACTTCTCAAAATCTCATTGTCCACGGTGATAACCTGGAGGCGCTAAAGGCACTCATGCCTTATTACGGAGGGAAAATAAAATGCGTTTTTATCGACCCACCATATAACACCGGCAACGAAGGATGGATTTATAACGACAAGGTTAATTCTCCAAAAATAAAACAATGGCTCGGAAAAGTTGTTGGCCGAGAATCAGAGGATTTGACGAGACATGATAAGTGGCTCTGCATGATGTATCCCCGCCTAAAGCTTCTGCGCGATTTATTGTCTGATGAAGGGGCAATATTTCTTGTGATAGATGACAATGAGGTTTTCGGCTCCAAGGCTTTACTTAATGATATTTTTGGTGAAGAAAATTTTATTGCAACAATTGTTTGGCAAAAGGTATTTGCAAAAAAAAATAAAGCACGCTTTTTCTCAGGAAGCCATGATTATGTGCATGTCTATGCAAAATCAGCAGAACTCTGGAAGAGAAATTTACTACCGAGGACTAATAAGGATTTAAAAAGTTTTAAAAATCCTGACAATGATCCGCGCGGGCTCTGGCAGAGCGTTGCCTTTACAGTTCAAAGCGAGAGCGCAAACCGAAGACAGCAATATAGGTACGAGATTAAACTTCCTAGCGGGAGGATGGTTCTTCCTCCTGCCGGCAGACATTGGAATGGAATGGAGAACCGTTTCCACGAAATGAAAGCAGATAATCGTCTATGGTTTGGTGAAAAGGGGGATAGTCTCCCAAGAGAGAAGACCTTCTTGAGTGAAGTCCAGGAAGGTGTTGTTCCAGACACATGGTGGTCACATGAAGATGCAGGCAACAATCAGGAGGCAAAGAAAGAGTTGCTAGACTTGTTTGAAGGATCAGAGCCTTTTAACACTCCCAAACCCTTAAAATTGCTTAAAAGGATTTTAACAATTGCCACAGATAAATCCTCACTGATTCTTGATTCTTTCGCAGGCTCAGGCACAACAGGTCATGCGGTCTTGGATTTGAACAAGGAAGACGGCGGTAATCGAAGGTTTGTTCTTGTTGAAATGGAAAATAAAGTTGCAAAGGAGATAACGGCCGAGCGTATGAAGCGAGCAATCAAAAAATATGATTACAAAGACGGTTTTGAGTATTGTGAACTCGATAAACCACTTTTCAATGAACACGGACAGATAGAGGAGACTTGCGATTTCAAGCAATTCGCTACCTACATCTACTTTACAGAAACGCAGACTAATATTGATCATGCGAAGGTAAAAGGAAACTATATTGGTGAACACGAGAGTATCGAATACTACTTAATATACAAAGAACCTCACAAAAATGATTTGGATAAATCTTTCTTGAAAAAGGTGGAAAAAACGGATATGAAAAAGACAGTGTATGCCGATAGGTGTACGCTCGATGAGTCGGAACTTGCGGAGAACAACTTGGTATTCAAGCAAATTCCGTACGAGGTCAAAATTTTCTAACATGCAACTTAAAAAATATCAGCAAAGGACAATAGACCAACTTGAAGAATTTCTTCAAGAACTTCGGAAGCATGGCGCAAAGCGGGCGTTTATGTACATAACCGAAAAGCCCTACAAATCCGAGGCGTTTGGCGACGTGCCATTTATCTGTATCAAGATCCCAACTGGTGGAGGTAAAACCCTCGTAGGGTGTGAAGCGGTAGGGAAAATAATAAGTATCGCTCTTCAAGACAAACTTGATCGCGGAATAGTGCTCTGGTTCACTCCATCTGAAGCAATAAAGACGCAGACACTCAAGAAACTTAAAGACCGTAAGGATTGGCATCGGAGGATGCTTGATGAGGCATTTGGTAACAATGTAAAAGTTTTCTCTAACGAGGAGGCTCTTTCTATACGCAAAGAGGATGTGGACGACAATCTTTGCGTTATAGTCTCAAGCTTGGATGCGTTTCGTCGTGATAAGGCAAAACAAGCAAAATACAAGGTGTATCAAGAGAATGGCGCACTTCTCGACCATTTCCAGAATATTGAGGAAACGAAAGTATTTGAATTAGACGAGGAGAAAACAGTCATAAATTCTCTTGCGAATGTCGTGCGGAAGAATAATCCGCTTGTTGTAGTGGACGAAGGACATAAAACGACTTCTAAACTGTCTGTCGATTTTCTTACCGAGCTGAATCCAAGTTTCATCATTGAATACAGTGCGACTCCGCGAAGTAATAGCAATGTTCTCGTTGACATCAGTGCCTCGGAACTCAAAGCCGAGCAAATGGTTAAGATACCACTCGAACTTGAGAGTGCGGCACGGTGGGAGAATGTGCTTGAAAGCGGTATTGAGAAACGCAACGAGCTAGAGAAGATTGCAAAGAAACTTAAAGGCGAATACTTGCGCCCTATTGCACTTCTGCAAGCGCAGGCAGACACAGGTGAGGCGAGTGTAACGGTGGATTCAATAAAGAACTTCTTGTTGGAACGCAAAATACCAGAGGGACAGATTGCAATCAAAACCTCAAAGAAAAACGAGATAGACGGCGTTGATTTGATGAGTCGTTCCTGTGAAATACGCTACATCATTACGGTAAGCGCCCTTGCCGAGGGCTGGGATTGTTCGTTTGCGTATGTGTTGGTGTCAGTTGCAAACCTAGGTGCACGGGTTGCGGTTGAACAGGTTATCGGCCGAGTGATTCGTATGCCACAAGCGAAGCGGAAATCGCAAGAAGAATTGAACCGAAGTTATGTCTTTGCTTCCGCACGAAACTTCAACGAAGCAGCGGACGAAGTGATAAGTGGACTTGAGGAAAACGGGTATAGTCGTGAAGATGTTATTGCAGGTGGAAAGAAAGTAGAAAAAGACCCGCTTGAGGTTAAGAAAAAAACAAATGTAACGCTCAAGGTTCCTCTGATGGCGATTGACGGTGAACGCCTGACTTTTGAGGGGTTGGTGGAAGATTTACAGCTTGCGAAACAAGATCCAACCTGTGATTTTACTGTTTTCTATGACGGGGATGGACGTGCAACTATAGATATTAAAGAGGATGCGTGGGAGAGAAGCGCAACGCAATCTCTTAATCTAGTGTACAAAGATAAAAACTATTCACGAGACGAACTCGTGAAGTGGCTCGATAAGAAACTACGCTTCGCTGTGTTGGAACGAACTGATAAGGTTGCGTATATTGAAAGTGTTCTGGATTTTCTCCTCAATCAGCACACCCTCTCGGAACTCTCGATAAACCGATATGTGCTTGCAGATAAGTTGAGCGAACTCATTAATCACCGCATGGAGGAATACGCCGAAAAGAAGTTTGTCGCGATACAGAAGAAAAAGGGCGTCGGTGTTGTGGCGGGAAATGAATTTCCCGATTCAATTTTCCTTAAGAAACCTGTACCGCGCGAGTTCAACAAAAACCTGTATGAACGTATTGACCCACTAAATAGCGAAGAATCAGAATTCGTAGATCGCCTTGATCTCGATAAACTTCCGAACATTGAATTTTGGGTTCGTAACCGAGAAAAAATAGACCCGTTCTACATCCAGGGCTGGAAGAAAGGGAAATTCTATCCGGATTTCATCGCAGTATCTAAGAAAGGAAATACTATCGCGCTCGAATGGAAGGGCGGAGATAGAATTAGCAACGACGATACCAAGTACAAAGAAGAAGTCGGAAATTTGTGGGCAAGTTTTGGAAAAGGTAAACAACATTTCTTTTTGGTTCACAAAGGAAATATTGAGGAAGTGCTTACAAAGCTGAAAGGGTTCTGATGCAAAGCGACCACACAAAGGTGGTCGCTTTGGAGAGAGGTGTCCTGTTCAGGTGCCGTAGCTCGTGTAACCGCAACTCAATCGTTCTCTCACGCATTAGGCCTCAATAATCTCAGTACATATCGCTCGTTTACCTCCATGCAGTTATCGCACAAACAAGGGAGCCGTCGGATTTCTTGCAGTTATTCTGCCATTGAAGCGGCCGAACATTGTTGATGTGATGCGCCCCACCGTTTGCAATTGCAATTGCGTGGTCGACCTCCCATCCAACTGAACTCTGTCTATTCCCATATGCCGTCCAATCAATCCACGCTCCACAAATATCCTTGCGGCGGATTGTTGGGTTCACGCCAGGAACGATAACCGCCTTGTTCCAGATCAGAGAAAGCTCCTGGTGGGTATAAGGTCTTGGTTTTGTCATAGTTGCTCAGCGTTTTGATAATCTCTCTTCCGAACAGTCGACCGCTGCCCGTTCTTCAAATGATAGCGTAGAAGAAATTTTTACAAATCGTGGATAAGTGGTGGACACGGAACTATTTCGAAAAACGGGGACACTAAGTGATAGAGTTAAGGTATGGAAACCCACCCTGCCCGCAAGAACCCTGCCCTAGGTATACTCGGCCACTTCGGCCTCGTCTTCGCTGCCTGCCTCCTCGCAATACTCGCTGTTGGTGGGACCGCACTCCTATTCCTTGGGGAGGAGGTACTTGGTGGTCGCTCGAGCGCTGAAGCCTGGGTTCCGGCTCCTGGCTGTAATGTGGTTGGTATTGCGGTGCGTGGCCCAATAACCGTGTCCGCAAGCGGCTTCGCTCCTGAAGAATGCCTCTATGGCTGCGAGTACATAACCTCCTCAGACGAGGTACTCGAATACCTGAATGAGGCTCGTGACAACAACGCTATAAAGGCAATCCTTATTGATATTGAGTCAGGGGGTGGGGAGCCGGTGCCCTCTGAAGAGATAGCAAACGCAATAAAACAGACGGAGAAGCCAAGCGTTGCCTGGATACGGCAGGTTGGTGCCTCGGGTGCGTACTGGATTGCGAGTGCTGCTGATACGATTGTTGCCTCAGAGAACTCTGACGTTGGGAGTATTGGTATAACAATGTCCTATCTTGATAACGTGACGGCAAACGAGGAGCAGGGACTCACCTACAACAGCCTTTCTTCAGGAAAATACAAAGATGCTGGGGATCCGGACAGGATATTAACAGAAGAAGAGGCTGAGCTCTTTAAGCGGGATCTTGCAATCCTCCATGCAAACTTTATGTTGGCGATATCGATTAACCGTTCTCTTCCTCTAGAGCAGGTTATTGAGATTGCGGACGGCTCGAGCATGCTCGGGGGCATGGCCAAGGAAAAGGGACTCATAGATGTTATTGGCGGCCAGAGGGAAGCATATGGGGCGCTTGAAGCACAGATTGGCGAGAAGCCGGTTATCTGCTGGGGCGGACTGTAAACCTAGGGTATGGTGCACGAAATACGGGAATCAGACCGCGCACGGCGTCTTGGTATAACCGTACACCCAGACGGTAGGGTTGTTCTAACAAAGCCGAAGCGTATATCAATACGGGCAGCAGAAGCATTCCTTGCAAAGCACCAGGAATGGATTGAGACCGCCATAGAGAAGTTCAGAAAGAGGGTAGAAAAGAAGCGAATAGATCAAATACTCCTCCCGCGTCCCCGCAAGAACTCAACCGCATACAAGGAAGCAAGAAAGACTGCGAGAGCCCTTGTTACAGAACGTCTTACGCACTTCAACGAACTCTACCGCTTCACGTACGGCACTATATCCATACGAGACCAGAAGACGAGGTGGGGAAGCTGTTCAGCAAAGGGAAACCTCTCCTTTAACTATCGTATCGTCTATCTGCCGAAGGAGCTCCAGGACTACATAATTGTGCATGAGCTTTGCCATACGAGGGAGCACAATCACGGAAGTAAATTCTGGGATCAGGTAGCAAGAGCAGTCCCAAACCACGCTCTCTTAAAGAGGGAACTGAGAACGCGGTATAGATAAGAAAAAGCCGGCGAACGGACCGCCGGCCTCTTTCAAGTTGTCAGGTAAATTCAAGCAAAAATCCTGACATTGGGTCTGGGACTTTCGTCCAGTTCCTCAGGATCTCTGAAATCCCATTTTTCGGCCTGTGCCTGGCCGGTATCGGGATGGTGTCTGAGTTCAAAGACCACGGCGTCTCCCTTCACTAACTTCCTGCCGCTAGGAGGCCGGCGCCATACAGGCTTACCGTCTTCATATGTTAGCAGGCGTCTACGGCCTTTGAAGAAGAACACATCGAGCGGTTCACCATCTTCCTCGTCGACGGTGATATACCCGAACTTCTTTGGCGCGCAGTAGAACTTAACTCTTCCTTCGAGCATGAGTACCTCCCCCACACAAGTGCAACTGAAATGAGTATACAAGACAATCCATCATAGTCAAACAGACGCAGAAACATGGAGGGTGCCGTAGAATAGGGGAATGAAGGACGACCAAGCATTCCAAAAGGCGTACGCCATGCTCGACAAGGCCCAGAAGGTGGCTGTGGACACGGTAGAGGGTCCTGTCCTTGTTATCGCAGGCCCGGGCACCGGAAAGACCCATATCCTTACTCTTAGGATCGCGAACATCCTCAAAGAGACGCAGGCGAACGCAACGAACATCCTCGTCCTGACGTTCACGGAATCAGCTGCCCGTACCGTGCGCCAACGCCTCGCCGCATTAATTGGCGAAGAGACTGCACGCGACGTATTCATTTCAACCTTCCACGGCTTCGCTAACCACGTACTTGAAGAGTATGCAGACTTCTTTCCTGCATGGGCCGGCAAGCGCCAGGCAGGGGATGTTGAAGCAACGCTTCTCTGGCGAGAGGTTCTAGAGAACGAAGAACTCGTGCACCTCCGGACTCCAAAGTCTCCGTTCTTTTATTTGAGAGACCTGGCGAGACTCAGGGATGATCTCGCCCGCGAGCGCATCACGCTCGACAACTATCGTGCATTCGCGAAAGAAGAAGAGGAGCGCCAGAGAAATGACGAGTCTAACTACTACACCCGGGACTCTAAGTACGGAAAGAAAGGGGACCTGAAGCCTGACGGACAGAAGAAGATTGATCGCCTTGAGAAGGTATACGAAGCCGCACGACTCATAGAAGCGTACGACAAGCTTAAAGACGAGCGCGACCTTTACGATTTCACGGATGTGCTCCGTATCGTAACGGACGCACTTTCCGAGGACGAGGCCCTACGGACAACTCTCCAGGAACAGTATCAGTATGTGCTCGCGGACGAGCACCAGGACGCGAACGCGCTCCAGCACGCGCTTCTTGATTCGCTTGCGTATGACGAGCACCCTAACCTGTTTGTTGTAGGGGACGAGAAACAGGCAATATTCCGGTTTCAGGGTGCAGACGCAACGCACTTCGGCGAATTCCTTCAGAGCTACCCCCGCACAACCATCGTTGAGCTTGAGACTAGCTATCGCTCCCTTGGCCCTATCCTCGAAGCTGCACACGGCCTAACGAGTGGTATGTCTGCGTCTCGGGGAGAGCACAAGACTTTGTCGGCACACCGCCAGGAAGGAGAGGCATCCTTGAACCTTCTTGTCTCAAACGACCCCCTTGCCGAGAGAGACCAAGTAAGCGGACTTGTTGAGGAGGCAATAAAGAGTGGTACGAAGCCTGAGGAGATTGCGGTTATCGCACGCACCAACGCAAATGCGGACCTCTTTGCAGACCACCTCGCCGCACGAGGCATTCCAACGCTCCGTGCTGGAGACGTGTCGCTCTCGTCGCGCCCCATAATCCGCTCTCTTCAAGCACTCATGCGCGCCGTGGCGGACCCGCTCGATGCGTCAGCCCTCAGGGAAAGCCTGCTTGCGCCATGGTGGGAGGCAACCTTAAAGGAGCGGGCACTCTTCCTACGTGAGACTCGAGACTACCATCTGCATGAGAATCTCAAGGAGCGTTTTCCGGAGATTGATGCAACCATTTCGTCGCTTCAGGAGATGGGGCAGCGCCTGGCACCGCTTGAGCTCATATCAAAGATTCTTCAACTCTCTGGAGCTCGTAGTTTCCTCCTTTCTCATAGCGAACACCTAGATGACGTGCTTCTCATTCGTCGTCTCATCATGCACATTGAGGACCTCGTTCGGCGCGATGCGAACGTCTCGTTCGCATACGTCATCGAAGAGCTTCGCAAAGCCGAAGAACACGGTCTTGAGAGCGTAAAGGCGAGCGTGCTCCAAAAGGAAGGGTTCGTAACCGTTATAACGGCACATAAAGCGAAGGGTATGGAGTTTGAGCGGGTGTTCCTCGTGTCTGCAACAAGCCGCGAATGGGAGGGCGGCGGAAAATCAGCCACCATCCCGTCTCCTATAAGCCAGCAGAAGCAGACAGAGGACGCCGTCCGGCTCTTCTACGTTGCACTCACACGTGCCAAGGACGCACTCACCATTTCATACGCAGCACAGTCCGGAGCCGGGAAGGACCAAGCACCGTCCACGCTTTTGCCGGATGGGCTCACGATAGTTACGCCTGAAGCGGATCTCCTGCCACTCATGCATTCAACTGTCGTAGCGTCTGAACTCATTCGCGACCTAACAAAGGCCTATCTTATTCATGATGGACTCTCGCCGTCTGCATTGAACGAATATCTCGAATCTCCAGCATCATTCTTTGCAAAGCGCGTACTCCGGCTTAGGGAGCCTGAAATGCCTGCTTTAACGGTAGGAACGGCAGTGCATGCGGGTATCGCGGCATTCCTTGAGAAGAATGACGAAGGAAGTGCGTTTGCTGCGCTTGAGGCCTCTATGCGCCGAAGCCTTCTCCAGAGGAATGCAGCCTTTGATCGACTCTGGGAGCATGCACGTCTGAGCCTCTCTGCATACATCGAGTATAGAAGTGAAAAGGGAACCCTCCTCGCCCCGGCATCCATTGAGAAGACGTACGAGACAACGAGAACAATACACGGCTCTATCATAAAGCTAAAGGGTCAGATAGACGCACTTTTCGAGACTGCCAACGGCATCTGTATTGCAGACTTCAAGACTACGAGCGAGGTGAAGGCTATGGACGAGAAGTATGTGCGGCAGCTCGCATTCTATGATCTTTTGGTGCGCGAGAACGGCCAGAACCCGACAAGCGCAGCCATTGTGCAGGTAGGACCTGATGGTGTGAAGGACCACGAGGTCCCTGTTACAGACGAATCCCGAACTGAAATTGTAACCATCCTCGATGAGGTGCTTGCTGAGCTTCTCTCCGGCAGATGGCGCGAGGGAACCGCGAGTGAGTACGACGATCTCCTGAAGCTTTTCCAAGACTAGACAAATATAGCCTTTGTGATATAGTGTCAATAAGGGAAATAACCCGATGGTGAGTGGGATGTGCAAGAATGCGATGACCGACGTGATGAACTTGCGACGGCTCGCCAGTGAGCTCCGCAAGGAACAGTACAAAAACGTGCCGAGCGTCAAGATACTTCTCAAGCTTTCTCGAAAGCTCAAGATCGAAGACTGGACCAAGGACATGATTAAGACCGGAAACGGCACCTTCACCGAGATGCTCGACTTCTATCTGATGGATGTCGCGGATCCTGGTGAGAATTGAAGACCAGGGGGACGCATCCAGCGTCCCCCTATTCCTTTTCCTTTCGGTCTTCTATTGCCTTAAGACGCTGGTCCATCTCTTTCTCGAGCGATTGCATATCAACCTGATCGATTATCGCAAGGCTCGATGCGTGCCCCCACGTCCCGTCGTTATCAGGATAATGACTTGTGTTCTCTCCTGTTTCAGCACGAATAACATAGAGATACCGACACGGCTTCTTTAAATAGCGATGACTATAGTCCGTGCTGTAATACGCCATCGCGCGATCATCGCGGCGATGGTCTTTCTCCGTCCCTTTAATCATCCACGTCCCGTCTTTTTCTGGACGGATGTCGATTGGTGATAGATGGAAGCCAAGCGTAAATCCGTACTTCTGGGCCCTCACAAGCAAGTCATCAATCATGCTCTTACCGTTCATCGCTCCGCTACGGATCATTGATGCATAGCGTTTGAAAATCTGCGGACGAAGCTGTGCGGGTATGGCTAGTACTGCTCGTTTATCATTTTCGGGAAGCTTACTGAAAGCTTCGACCACCTCGTTAATTTCTTCATCAGTAAACTCGTTCTCATCGAGCTCATCCATAAATGTATCAAGCACTTTACCCGCGACGAGTTGATCGAAAATACGATCGCGCAACTTTTCGCGCAATCTACTCTCTACCTCGGGTATTAAGGGTGCGTGCTGCTTTCCTTCAAAGCCCATACACTCTTACTTTGCCTTCGCCAGTGCCTCAGAAATAACACGCTTCATGTCTTCATACGAGAGAGCACCCTGAATACCAATTGGCTTCTGGCCATCAACAAGTACAACCGTATACGGCGCACCCTCAGCACCCGCGAGCATAGCGTTGGTGCTGTCGTCATAGACCTTCTTGGTGAAGCGGCCGTTCTTGAGACAGGTCTCGAACTCAGCCTGTGGAAGGCCAAGCTGGGTAGCAACTGATGCGTATCCCTCAACCGGGAACTGTGTCTCACCAGGTGCCGCACTCTGGAGTGCATCAATGAAACGCCAGAAAGCGTCAGAGTCTCCGAGGAATCCTGCACACTCAGCGGCTTCAGCGTGTGAGGCAGAGGCAGCATGCTGATCAAGGAGCGGGAAGTGGCGATACACCCATGCAACCTCGCTGCCGGCTGCATACTCGCTCATAATTTGCTGCATCGTTGCCTGGAACTGCTTACTAAACTTAGAGTCTATATCCGCATACTCCACGATTTTCACTTTCGCCTGCGGGTTCCCGATGATGCGATCGTCAGGACTCACGGGACGGACCATCTTTGGGTCTCCGGCACCAAGTGCCGGTACCTCTTCGGTACGAATAGCGTAGAGCGCTAGGGAAATGATGAGTCCTGCAAGAATAATTGCGCCCGGGAGGAAGTAATCGCGGCGTAGTTTCTGGGTGTCCATGGAAAAATCATAGCATGTGACGAACAGGGAAATTGAATCCGCCCCCATGCGAAGCATGGGGGCGGGATACTCAACGAATCGCAGATTGTCGAGGCGTGACCTCTTCCTGAAGAGTAGGTTTCGGGAGGGGATTCCTGGTCGCATTCCGCACAGTGACGGTATACCGACGGACCGAAGTGCGCGAAATTAAGCGCTTGAGAATGAGCTCAATACCGTCAAGGAGCGGTTTTCCGACTACAGTGCGCTGTTCCTCTGGTGCGCACCAAACGGTGCAAATGAACGCATTTACTCCTTCAGTTATGTGGCCGGGAGCCTCGGAAATCTGATCTTCGCGAATCTGGATTTCTTTGGCCAGATTCTGAAAAAGTTTTCTCTTCTCGGCAGATTGAAGAGAACTGATGCACTGCAGGGTAAGCTGCATAGCTTTTCCTCTTTGCCGCACGCAAAACAACGTACGGTATGAAAATAGCACGAAAGCCGTAAAACGCAACTACAGTCCGAGTGTATGGGTGAATCCCGTTGGTCCTGGGGCTACCTGCCACTTCGAGGTATCGAGCTTGATATCTCGCACATCCTTCAAGTCTTTGTACTTGAGTGCGCCTTTTTCAAGTGCCCGGTCATAGAGGTCGCGCGTAATCTTTACGTCTTGGATACAGTACTCGCGAACCTTTTCGTAGAGGCCCTCGTTCCACCAACGCACCGACTCAAGACCGTTGCCGCTCTTGCCAACCTTTAAGGTTGCCTCAGCCAAAGACTGAAGACGAAGTCTCCGCCCGAGTACCTTCTGTACCTCAACCATAAGGTCTATGGAACGGATCTTGGTTAGGTCGCCAGGGTAGTACTTGTTAAGTAGCGGAATATCAAACGAATCAGAGTTGTATCCTATCAACGTGTCTGCCTTCTCGATAATGGGCCAGAGCTTCGGCAGTTCGCTCTGATCATAGGAAGAGTACTCACCAGTTTCAGAGTCATGAATCGCCACAACCGCTAAATCAAGACGCGTAACATCTTGGCGCGCCAGAGACGGCAAAATATTTGAGGTCTCGATATCAAACGTTATCTCTCGCATAAACTACGCACCATCAAACCTAACCTTATAGATATGCGCTGGAATCAGATCAGTGCCAATCTCAATCTCCTCGCTCGAAGCAAGTGTTTTAAGCTTCGCTTTCTTTACCTTTACTTCGTCTTCGCCGATTGCTACGAAGTAGGGAATG
>JALHML010000005.1 GCA_022844065.1 Minisyncoccota bacterium
AAGGCGTCCCTCTTCTAATTGCTGGCATTCTTGCCTTTACTAGCTACGCAGGTAGTCTTTGTGGCGTTTATGAAACTTGTATATTTTGGAGCCAATTATATGATTTCGTATTTCCAATACTGGATCCAATTTTTATTTTTTCTCTCTTTTCCATCCCTGCAGTACTCCTACTCCCCATCGTTAGGAAACGAGTATTCGATACTTGGCTTCGCTTCGCAACCGTTTGGATAATCCTTGCGATCATTGTGATTGGCAGCACCGCAACACAGGACTCTGGATGGTTCTCGATGATACGTTTTGTAAGAGAAGATGCCGCACGAATCATGGGCATCTTGTTTAGTGCACTAAGTCTCTTCCTGATAGCTTGGCAAACGTATACGTCCAGAAAAGTCCGAGGGTGAGGTTTTAGAAAGTTTAGTTAAACAATCTCATTGCCTTCACAAAGACGGAGTCGATAAGCAGGCGAAGCTCCATCGTCCAGCTCATGCCAAGCGGAGCTGGCAGTGTCTGTGCTTCTAACCGGGAAACACCAATGAGCTCGATTGGTACAGAGGTATCTAGAAAGAATGCCGGAGGTTCAAAGGAGGTAGTAGTCGCGACTGTCGACGTAGAGGTCGATGCATTTTGTATCGAGGAAACTATTGGTGATATCAATCGCGATACTTCCTTCTCAAGCGCGTCTGATGGACGAGTGGAAGTCGCCGCGAGTGTCGTTGTCGCTGGCGAAGTAGACTTCTGTGGAACCGGAGCCGTCGTGACTGCAGTCGACACTGTCGGAGCCTTTGCTACCGTTGAAACTGGTTTCACTGCAACCTTTGGTGTTGCCTGTTGCGGGTAGGGAGCTGCAAAGATCTGTACCGTAAAGGTAGCGTTCTTTCCCTTATAGATTCCGTTAGCGACACCAACGCCCACTTCCGTGAAATCAGTGCGGAGAATATTCGCACGGTGTCCGGGAGACCCCATGAATGCATCGACAACCTGTTCGGCATCCGTACGGTTCACGACGAGATTCTCGCCGATGATGAGATATTTGTATCCTGCCTTCCCTACCCAGTGCATGGGCGTAACGCCGTCAGGCGACACGTGCGCATAGTAGCCATTAGCGGCCATATCCTGTGCTTTCATTTGAGCGGCCTCATCGAGAAGACTGTTGCGCTGAAGTACAGGAATATCCTTCTCGCTGCGTTCTTTGTTCGTAAGTATCGCAACGTCTGCTGCACTCACCGCAGCCGGATTGTGTGGAGACTCAAGAAGCGGCGCTGATATAACAGCAAGCGCAACAACGCCTCCTACGAGCACAAAAAGTCCCGCAAATGGAATGAGGTTCTTCCCTAAATCAGGCTGGTGCATGATAGTTTTATAATACAACAGAATATATAAATTGCAACACGTTTAGTGCACTACTCCGAGGTGTGGAATGTCGAGCGACTTCTTTCCGTCTTTGCTTGCAGGTACAAATCCACGCACAACCTTCGTTCGGTATTTCGCGTCAGGACGCGCAAGGGCTTCCATGCTCGAACCAAGATATATGGTATTACGCCCGTACCTTCGATTAACTGCATCCTGTGCACGAAACACTCCCTCCTTCTCCTGACTTTCAGCGTACGCACCAAAGAGATCAGGAGTAACGGTATCCACTCCTCGAAGACACCGGAGTGTCACTCCGGACGCACGATACAAAATCCCTTCCGCATACACTTCGTCGAAACGTGCGCGAATAGCTTTGAGTATTTCAGGCGGCGCATCGTACGCCGCAGACAAATCGAGCTGCACGCCGTGATAGGTAAACTCCTGCGTCTTTAAATAAAAACTAAGGGCACTTGCTTTCATACCCGCACGCCGCACCTTCGCACATGCGCCTTCAACATTCTTCGAAAGCTGCGAGAAAATAAAATCCTTATCTGTAGAAGGCGGCGTAAAGGTGCGCGTCACCATAACCGAGTGTGGCTTTGCATGCGCACCTGTAGAAAGAGTAAGTGCAGGATACCCCTGAAGCTCAAGCCACGTATCGCGCACCGGTTTGGCAAATCCGTGTTCCTTGAGCCATGCATCGGACTTCTGTATGTAATCGAGTGCCGTTATAACGCCAAGTCCACGTAAGCGCGTAGAGAGCGCGCCGCCAAGTCCCCAGATATCATAGATCTCAGTGTCAGCGAGCACTCGTTCGATTTCTTCTTTCGGAAGTGCCGTAAAGCCCGCCGGCTTATTCCTCTTTGAGGCAACCTTTGCAAGCGTCTTTGACGGCGCGAGTCCCACACCAAACGTAATACCGAGACTCAGCTCAAGTTTCTCTTGTATCGCTTCAGCGATCTCTTCGTAGGATTGTCCACGACTCTCGTTTAGTCCTGTGATGTCTGCGAAACATTCGTCGATGCTGTACTCCTCAACCTTTGTCGTGAAGGTCTTCGCTATTGCATACATTCGCTTCGCATAGATTGAGTACGCGGTATAGTCTCCTGCGAGCACGATGACACTCGGACACACCCTCCGTATTTCCTGCATGGGCATGCCGCGATGTGCACCAAGCATCTTCGCTTCCTTTGAAAGCGAGGTAACCGCCCCACGCTCTCCCCCGGTTACTACCGGCTTCCCGCGAAGCTTATAGTCCTTCGCTTGCTCAACCGACGCGAAGAACGAATCACCATCGAAGTGCACAATCGCCCGAGGATACGAGCCCGACTGGTCCATATTATTTGTACGTACGGAACGTCGACGACACCTTCCCCACAATCTCTCCTTCCTTTGGATAAATATCGGGATACCGATCGTTGGCTGCCTCAAGATAGAACGCCTTCCCTTTCTTCCGGAGGTACTTAAGGGTGTAGCCGTCCTCCGTGAGCGCAACAACGATGTCGCCTGGCTTGTAGTCCTGTGTGCGCTCGAAGATAACCATGTCTCCACTCTGAATCCCGGCATCCTCCATAGAGTCTCCTTCTACCGTAAGCAGGTAGCTCGCGTTCGGGTTGCCAACCAGATACTCCCCAATCGAAACAGTGTCAGCGAGCTCTTCCTCCGCAGGCGCCGCGAACCCTGCGCGCACATGCCCGAGTAAAGGAATCGAGAATAGACCTGCTGCGGGTATAAGCTTTCCGGTTTTGTCCTTTGTTACATATCCCTCTTCAATCAACCGGCTCGAGACATAGAACGCAGAACTCCGGCTTGAAAGCTTAAAAAGCTTGAGCATCTCGGTGATGCTCGGCATGCGCCTATTCTTCCTATAAAAGGAGACGAGCTTTTCGCGCCTTGCTTCGACTGGTTCTCGAACAGCTTTCATCCCCATAGTATATTCGAACATCTGTTCGAATACTATACCTCGCCCGTTCTATGTAAATATTTCTTGCACCATCTTCTCGCCGAGCGCCTCCAGAAGCGCCATGGCCGTCGGCTGATCTTCTCCATAGCTACCAGCGAGCTTGCTTCGCTGGTAGCTGAGAAACTCCTTTCTGGTTACAGCATCATGTTTCTGGCTCTTGATGGTCACGCCGCCATTAAGTATGTTTGTTATCTTTGGAAGCGCCTTATCAACCACTTTAACAAACCTTGCTTCCGGAGTGTCGCGTCGCTCATATGCATCGATAGTCTCGCCAAGCCACGGCAGCTCCGCATCGAACTCGTTTCGAATGCGTGCGAGTGCTTCTGCCTCACGCTCTTCCATGCTCGCATGATCTGCATCAGAAAGTATGTGTCCTGTAGGTGTGTCTCCTGCGTAGACCTCCACTAAATCGTGTACGAGTGCAAACTCAGCAACTCTTCCTCGATCAAGTTCGGGAGCGAACCGTTCTGCAAACGCACACGCGACGAGTCCAAGCATTACCGTATGGTCCGTATCCGATTCAGGTGTCACGCCATCCGGATGACACGTAACACGATTCACTCGAGCAAACATGAGTGCAAGCTTGCCGAGCCGAATAATTGCATCAATGGTTTCCAGCGAAAGTTCACAGTCCTTAGGAATCGGTATGCCGTAAAGCCCTTGATGGATCGCATGCGACAGTGCTTTATGCAAAGCCAGAGCTGCGTTCTGGTCATGGCCGTATGAGCCAGACAAAGTACTCCACTGATCTTCGTGTAACGCACACAACTCTTCCTGTCCAATACCGAGTTCTTCAAGGGTCTTCCCTGCATTGAGTAGATGAGCGATTTTCGGCATCACCTTATCGACAACTTTCACGAATCTCGCTTCGGGAGTACTCAATGTTTCGTACTCTTCTATCGTGTTCCCGACCCAAGGAAGTTCCGCATCAAGCTCATTGCGGATACGTAAAAGCGCTTCCCTCTCCTGTGTGTCTTTTATCTTTTTCTCTTCTTTAGTTAGTGCTCGTGCAGTTACCACATCCCCCGCATACACTTCAGGTAGATCGTGGATGAATATATATTCTGCAATCTTTCCTTGATCCAGATGCTTTGCATGCCGCTCCGCAAAAGCAAGTGCGACTAATCCGAGCATCACTGTATGGTCGGTATCTGATTCCTTGCGCAGCCCATCTTCGTGATATGTAGCACGCATAACGCGACCGAACGAAAGAGCCATCTCGCCAAGACGGACTATCGCATCAACAGTATCTTTAGTAATACTGTCTGCTCGATTCATACTAAATGCCAACCAAGAATCTAAACACTGAACGGATCAGCATACCGAACGGCGCTGCCAGGAAGTACGCGAAGAACAGGAGGAACAACACGAGCGAGAGGAAACCGCCAGATTGTATGCGATCTTCAATCTCACGCATCTTCATCGAAGCTCTGAACGGCAGGATGCCACGAAGAACCGTAAAGCCGTCGAGTGGCGGGATCGGGAGAAGATTGAAAATACCGAGAGAAAGATTCACGAGCGTCACCAATGACGCGAGTGTTCCGAACTCAACCATGCCCGCGCCAAACGCGAAGCGTGCGATAAGAGCAAAGAGTACGGCGATGAAGAGATTCACCGCAACGCCAGCGACCCCTACGATAGCCTCTCCCCATCGCTGATTCTTTAGGTTGTATGGGTTATACGGTACCGGCTTCGCCCAACCAAAGAGAAAGCTGGAATTGGTGAGCACAAGGATCGCAGGAACCAGGACCGAACCAAACGGATCAATGTGTCGAAGAGGATTCAAGGACAGACGGCCCTGCAATTTGGCTGTCGGGTCGCCAAGGGCGTTTGCCGCCCACCCATGAGCCACCTCGTGAATAACCACGGAAATAACAAGGACAATAACGGTAAAAATAATGGTTTCCATGCAGGCGTTGCCTAACTACGTGCCCGTATGCTAGCATGCGGGGACTATGGCACGCGAATGCGCAGTAACCGGAAAGACAACCCAGATTGGTGGGCGGTACTCTAACCGTACTCGTGCAACCCAGTTCAACCCAACTGGAAAGGTACGCCGCCAGGCAAACCTCCATAAGCGCCGCATCTTCGTAGCGGAACTCGGCAAAATGCTCCTCGTTGATATCAGCGTCAAGGGCATGCGCCACATCAAGAAGAACGGCGCCTTCGCCACTCTGAAGAAAGCAGGCATCATCAAGATTAAGTAGGAACGAGCCGGAAATACCGGCTTTTTTCTTTTACATAAAAGTTGAACCCGCCCTTTTTAGGGGGCGGGGTTCTTTTTTCAAGCGTTCGCGTTCGGTGGCGGGAAGACCTGACGGTCTCCGCACATAATGCGTTCGCCATCTAAGCTCCGGAACGACTCGAGCGTGATTTGAGAAATTCCGAAATGTTCAGCAAAGCGTGCAAGCGCTTCACTGTCGGTAGACTCGTAGAGGGTGAGTATCGAACGGCCAAAGAATTGGTATTGGTTTTTTAGTTCGATGGTAGAACTCAACTCCTCCTTACCTAAGGTACTGCTACACTGGGGCACCGCCCACTCCTCTTCTGGTTATCGGTTGGCACGCCCCACAGCAAGTAAACGCCTCTTCATCTAACTGGTCAACCTATGACTATTTCTGCATGACAGCCTTCCCGTCGCTCACAAACGTAATTGTCCCGGATTCTATAGTCGAAACTAGCATTGCACCTGACTCACGTATGCGCGCAACCACGTCTTCATTCGGATGCCCATACGAGTTATCTCTTCCGGCTGATACCACCACAATCGATGGATCGACCGCCGCAAGAAACGTCGGGCTGGTTGAGGTCTTCGAACCATGATGCCCGGCCTTGAGCACGTCGCTTGCAATCAAATTTCCGTGCCTGGCAACAATCCGGTCCTCCACCCATGCAGACGCGTCTCCGGTAAGCATAAATTCAGTATCGCCATACACCACCCGCATCACAATCGATGCGTCATTGGTCTCGCGCAAATGCGCGACGTTATCTTCAGGATGCAGAATATCTGCATACGCACCCCCACCAAGATGTATGCGCATACCATTACGTAGTACTCCTTTCTGAATTCCCCGTTCTCTATCTACCGAGACTTCGAGGCTTTCATACAAACTGGTGTCCCCTTCCCTGCCAGGCTCAAAGAATCGCGTGACTGCGTAGCGATCAAATACGCCGGGTAACCCGCCAATATGATCGGCGTCAGGATGCGTTGCCACAACAATGTCGATGCTTCTATCAAGCGGACCCATGAGGCGCGGGAGCTCCCGCAATACCGAACGATCCTTTCCGCCATCAATCAGCATCTCAATGCCCGTTGGTCCTTCAACGAGAATTGCATCTCCCTGTCCAACATCGAGAAACGAGACTGTTAGTTCATACGACGCCGGTCTTGCGAGATACCCAAATACAGCAATGTTGGAGAGTACAAGTACAAGAAGCGCGAGGATAAGCGCGGGATTCGGGATCCTGGTCTTCATATCCTCATAATGGCACGTACGCGATATACTGCTCGCACATCTAACCCGCAATCCTATGTCCTACACCGCCCGCACGTTTGCACTTCCTGAACTGAAAGGTCTCTCGCCTGACCAAATAGCCGTACACCTCGCACTCTATGAGGGCTACGTAAAACACACGAATCTTATTCTCGACACGATACAAAAACTGCGCACAGAAGATGCGGACGGGAATGCATTCGTTATAAACGAACTAAGGCGTCGCCTTGGCTTCGAGTTCGACGGCATGCGCATGCACGAGTACTACTTCGAACAGTTTGAAGGCGGGGCGCAACCATCAGGTACAGCCCTACAGAAAATGGCGTGCGAGAAATATGGAAGTTGGGACGGATTCAATGCACACATAAAAGAAGTTGCCGGTACCCGTGGCATTGGCTGGGCGGTGGTGTATCACGACCCGAAAGCGGCGACGCTTCACACCGCGTTCGTGAACGATCATGAACTAGGACAGCTTTCTGGACTTCCTATCCTCCTTGCTGTTGATCTCTGGGAACATGCCTACATGGTTGATTACAAGCCAGCCGAGAAGAAGACGTACGTCGAGGCGTTCCTTGAGAACGTAAACTGGAGTGTTGTTGAGGGAAGACTATCCAAGTAGAGACTCGTGCTTGAATGCTTGTGATGCCTGAGGCTTCACAGGCATTTTTGCTATCAGGAATCCCAGTCCTATATAGCAGAGTACGGTTACGAAAAACGGAAATTGTGGGACCGATACGGCTGCAAGCGAAAGACCACTTGAGATCTCCGCAACAAAGACAATGACTGACAGCGCAAGATATGCTGGAAGTCCCGTGAACGTCGCAATCCCAGGCAAAATGATGCCTACGACACCCGCGACTGCCGAGAGCAGCATGGCGAGCGGAACGAGTGGAAGCACAAGAAGATTCGCTGGTAGTGATACGAGCGAGAAGAGACCAGTTTGATACAAAAGGAGCGGGAGCACTGCAATCTGTGCAGCGAGTGTCGCGGCGACAAGATCTCGCCAGAATGCGCTACGGATAGCGGAAAGCCTGAGCTCGATAATTGGCGCCAACAGAATAAGGCCCAGTGTCGCAACAAAGGAGAGTTGAAAACCAGGATCAAATGCAAGCAAAAGCGGATTCATGAGAAGCATCACCGTTGCTACAACAAGAAGCGCCCGCACCACCGCATACGTCCTGCCCGTAGCGCGCGCTACAAGTCCGAGTCCTGCCATGAGCCCGGCACGGATACTTGCCGCTCCGGCACCAGCCGCAAGCACGAAGAGTGCAATAACCACGCCAGCGAGAACTGCACTTGCGCGCCGAGAGAGAAACGAGAACGCACGCAAAACGCCTTCTGCAACGATCATGACGTTGTAGCCCGAAAGAACAACAATATGCACGAGACCAGCAACGATAAAAGCATCGAGTAGATCGGTCCCGAGTCCCTGCTTCCCGCCCGTAATAAGTCCGCTCGCAAGCGACGCTCCGGGCTCTGGCAGTGCACGGGAAAGACCCTCCTGGAATACCTGCTTCGCCGAAAGAAGAGCTCCCATAAGCGCAGTCCCAAGACCATCGCCGTCAGCAGTTGTCTCTAGTGACGCCGATTCAACCATGGCGAATACCGCATCCTTTGCCAAGAACTGATCGTACCTGAACGTGCGACCAGTATCCGTTTCAAATGGTTCAGGATGCACAAGCTTCCCTCGCACTATCACGTGTGCACCATAGGAAATCTCTGGATAGAGCGGTGCGACAGCGAGAACCCTGGCAGAACTCCCGTCCTTCGTCACCTCAAGTCGTATGCGCTGCGTAGTTTCCCGAATGTCCGGTTCCGCAATCACGGTCCCCTGAAGTTCAATCTCGCTTCCGATAATCGGTAAGAACTCTGGCGACAGGGACGCCGGAGCAAGCATGACGCGCCCAGCACCAAGTACTGATCCGATAACGAACACGGCACACACGAGGTACAAGACTCGCTGTTTTAAAAACCACGTTAGACAGAAGATGCTCGCAATAACGAGCATGAAAAGTAAAAGTGGCAAAGAGAAAAAGAAAAACGAGCGACACAAAATGCCGCTCGCGAATCCCAACAGTCCCGCAACTAAGAGGGAGTCGCGCATAGGCTACCTTCCTCTATCCATCGCCTCATGGGCAAGGCGGTCCGCATCCTTATTGAAATCCCGGTACACGTGCTCAAAGGAAACGGATTTGAAAAGACGAACCAGTTCGCCAACTCGCTGAGCTAACGGCTTGAGGCCCGGATGCTTCAACTTCCACTCTCCGGTCATCTGCTTCACCACGAGCATGCTGTCCATACAGACCCGGACTTCTGCCTCAGATGCTTTTGACTCAAGCATTACAGCAAGCTTCTCGAGCGCCCGGAGAACGGCGGTATACTCAGCGACGTTATTCGTTGCAACACCCAGAAACTCAGAGACGGTAGCTACTGTCTCACCGGCCTCGTTTCTGATGATTGCCCCGCTGCCAGCCGGACCGGGATTCCCACGAGACCCGCCGTCGCCATAGATAGTGAAACGCATCGGTAGAGTATACCAATTGCAAAAGCGAAAGCCGGGGTCCCTGTTCTAGGGAGTCCCGGCTCTTGTGGCTGCTCCGCTCAGAGCAGTTTTATGGGTCGGCTCCAGAGTCGACCATCGTTGCGCAGATGCGGACAGGTGATGCCCTTTCGAATATCTGGATACTGCTTTGAAATACCATCCAGCACGAAAGCCTTGAGCGGAACGACGAAGGCGAGGAGAAGGGCACGTGAATGCCGCTCCTGCTTCGACAGTCCTTTTGCGTGCCCAACATCATTGAGAAGTCGGGCGAGCACCATGCACTCAAGGAGTAGCCGCGGCGCCTTTTCAAGACTGAACTCGTGAGGACGGGGTTCTGGAAACCCTTCCAGCATCAGATTGATCTGCTCATCCATGTCGCCAACCCACTCAGGGATTAGCTTACCTAGTGAAACCATTCTTTCCTCCCACAATAGAACAAGTAATAACCCTAACAGAACCCCTACCCTATAGCAATGATACGTAATCGTATCGGTTGTCCTCGTGAAAAAGTATCTTCCTCCAAATGCGCGAGAAGAGAGATGCATTGTCCCTTCTCAAGTCGCGCACATGCGTCGCCAAGCTGGCGCTTTGCATAAAACGTCATGGCCTCTATTGGAGCTTCCGGAAACTCTTCGTGTCCACGCCCTATCGTTAAGCGAAGATGTTCCTCTGCCTTTCCGAACCAGGACACCTGCTCTAGACGCACTTCATGAAACGCAATAGATGGTTTCGCATTACCCATACCAAACGGCGCAAGTGCCTGCAGTCGCTTCAAGACTTCTTTTGATACTGCTTCGGGTGTCATAACTGCGTCAGCGCGTACCGCTTCGCGCTCGTCTTCTTTGGGGAGTGAGGCGAGTGTCCTTGCAAGTCGTTCCTCAAGATCAAATACTGCATCGGGCGCAACCGAAAACCCTCCCGATGCCTTGTGTCCACCGAACCCAAGAAACGTGTCACCCGCCGCGCGCATAAGTTCTACAACGTTGGTGTTCCCGGGCCCCGAACGACACGATCCTTTCATGGTGTCGTTGCCTTCACGCCCCCACAAAAACACCGGGCGTCCGTATTCTTCAGCGATACCGTTCGCAACAAGGCCCAAGAGTCCTGGTCTCCAATCCGGGTCCCCCATAGCAATAACAGAAGACAATTCCTTCCCTTCCATCTTTCGCTCGAGCAGACGCTCATGCACGGCACGCGTAATCGCACCTGCTGATGCACGCCTGGAACGATTCAAGGCCTCAAGCTTCTTCGAAAGTTGATCTGCTTCAGTCTCACTGGTTGTTGAGAGAAGCAGGAATGCATCGAGTGGATCGCCCATACGGGACGCTGCATTGATGCGCGGCGCGATCATGAAACCGACGTCTCCTTCTTCAATCTTTCCTTGATTCACCCGTGCGGCTTTGCAGAGCTTTATGAATCCAATACGCGGAGACTTTCGCATAACAAGAAGCCCATACGAAGCGATGACGCGATTCTCGCCCGTAAGCGGCACCATGTCAGCAATTGTTGAGAGACCCGCCATATCAAGAAGCCACTTCTCCCAGCCTTCTGGAATCAAGTCGCGTCCGGGAAACCCTAGCGCGAGTGTTGCACACACAAGTTTCCATGCAACGCCTGCACCACACAGACTCTTATAGGGATATGTCTCTTCTGATCGTGCATTTGGGTTAAGAATTGCAAACGCAGGCGGCAATTCTTCCGCGGGAAGATGGTGGTCAGTCACAATCACTTCCATACCAAGCTCGTTCGCTCGTGCAACAGCTTCGACGTCCGTAATACCAGAGTCAACCGTCACCACGAGCGTAACGCCCTCCCTAGCCAGCTTCTCGAGTCCTGGAATGTTCACGCCATATCCTTCGTTGTGGCGATGCGGTATATAGTTCACGAAATTCGCACCGGCCTTCTTAAGGAAATCGTGGAGCAGAACCCCGCCCGGAATACCGTCGCAATCGTAGTCACTCCATACGGCAATCTTTTCGGTGTCACCTATTGCGCGCGCGAGTCGTGCGGCGGCCTTTGGCATATCGAGCATAAGCATCGGGTCGTGAATATGCGCGTCATACGAAGGCGAGAGGAATGCTTCTGCGTCTTCTGCGGTTGTAATGCCCCGACGAGCGAGTAAGGCAGCCGTTATGTCATCGTATGCCTTAAGGGCTTCGCGGATTGAATCGTCTATCGGATCATGGAGTAGGAACATGTCGGGTCATTGTATCAAAGTCATCGCTCGGGGTATCCTTCTGATATGGAAACTGAGGGCCAAAACGGTGTATTCATGAAAATAGTGCGGCGTGAGCTACCTGCACACATTGTGTATGAAGATGAGAAGACCCTCGCCTTTCTTTCAATCGGACCAAATGCTCCTGGCCACACACTAGTTATACCCAAAGAACCCTTCCGAAATATCTTCGACGTCGATCAAGATACGCTCGCGTCAGTAATGGAAACGGTCCGGAAAATATCTCCCGCAATACGCGATGCTGTTGGAGCAAAAGGAGTACAGATCAATTCAAACCATGAGCCTGAGGCTGGGCAGGAAGTGTTCCATCTTCATATACACATAATTCCTCGACACGATCGGAAGGAATTTGAGTTCTGGCCGCACAAGGAGTACGCGGAAGGTGAAGCAGCGAGCGTCGCTCAAAAGATTAAGGAAAAGATTGGCTAGCGAAGCGCATCGAGACCTGGAAGCGTTCCCTTCGCAAGAAAGTCGAGCATTGCACCGCCGCCAGTTGAAATAAAAGAGAATTGGTCAGAGATACCGAGCTTCTCTATAGCCGCTACCGTGTCTCCTCCACCAACAATAGAGCGTGCTTTGGACGAAGCGATTACGTGCGCAATAGCTTCTGTTCCTTGCACAAACCCATTCTCATAATTTCCGAGTGGACCATTCCAAAGAATCGTCTTCGCCTTCTCAGCGTGCGCTGCAATGAGTGCGATAGTCTTGGGACCGTTATCAAGAATAGATTCGATTGGATCCACGTCTTGTATCTCCACCACCCTTCCACTAGCAACAGTTGTCCCAGCTCGTGCAACAACATAATCCACGGGCAACAGCAGTTTCCTATTACCCATCAAGGTCTTTAGTTCTGTCTTATCAGCACCCGACACTAAAGACTTTCCAATCGGTCTTCCGCTTGCCTGCATAAAATCATTCGCAAGCGCACCTCCAACAAACACACGCTCGTATAAAGCAAGAAGCTTCTTTAGTACTGGCTCCTTTGTTCCGAACTTGGCACCACCAATTATCGCGAGCGATGGCTTGCCGGGCTTCAGTGCCTTTGAAAGTTCTCGCACTTCTTCCTCAACAAGAAAGCCCGCATAGGAAGGCAAGAATTCTGGGACCCCAACAACAGAAGCGTGCGGACGATGGCACACATCAAACGAGTCCTCGACATATATATCCGCGAGGTCGGCGAGCGCTGCAGCGAAATCACGTCGGTTTTCTCGCTCCCCTTTATCCCGCCTAAGGTTCTCGAGCATGAGCACTCCCCCGGGAGGAAGCTGGCGTACCGCGTCGCGCGCCTTGGGGCCTGTTGTAACCGGACAAAATCTAAGCTCCGGAATGAATTCCTTCATAGCACGAAACACTGGCTCCAGGGTTTCCGTTCCTTTGTTCCCAATATGGCCGATGAGCACAACGCGTGCATGGTGCTTTCGTAAGTACTCAATAGTCGGAAGTGCGCGTCGCAATCTAAAGCTGCCCGCAACTTCTCCTCCCTGAACCGGCACATTCAGTGCACATCGCACCAGCACCGGGATATTCTCAAGAACCTTAATGCTACGGACGCTTCGCATGTCTTTAGTATAGAGGAGAAGCGCTACAGACTCGACTGAATCTCTTCGAACCACAATCGATATCCTTCTGAAGATGGGTGGAGGCCGTCTGCTGCAAGATATATTTCTGGCTTCTCATTGATCTGCTTGGTTGCAGGGGAATTGCCGAAATTCACGTAGGTTACGCCTTCTTCCTTGGCAACCTTCGCAAAGATTTCGTGATACGTGTTATTCAAACGTGTATGGAACGGGCGTACTGGCCACGGAAACAATGTAGCGCCGCCGACATCGCCCGCTGAGATAATCACAACCTTCTCGGCTTCCGGGAGGTTTCGTATCGCTCTACGCAGTTCCTCGCCTGCATCTTCTGCTGACTTGAAGCGGATGATGTCATTGCCGCCTATTTGAATGAGAATTAAGCGGTACTGTTCGAGCTTGGCATTCTCTCTCTGTCCGTTTAAATCGCTCGTAACGGCACCTGAGACTGCATAGTTTTCTAGACTATCTGCTTGAAGATAGCTACTCACACGTCCGGCAACACTTTCTTCGGGTCGATCCGCCCCAATACCAACAGCGGTGCTGTCTCCGAGCACAAGAACCGTATTCTCCCCTTCCCCAGTCTTCTGATACGCAACCGTGGCAATAATTATCTTCTTCGAAACCTGCACGGTCATGAAAAACTTTACGCCCCAATACACAACAAGAAGCAGGACAAGCCCGCCGAGTACGAAGAATGTAGTGCGCATAAAAAGTTAGTGTATCTACCTTCGGATG
>JALHML010000006.1 GCA_022844065.1 Minisyncoccota bacterium
ACCAGCGACCCTATTGTTGGAGACAATGTGCAGGTTCGGTAAGACACCACTCGTCTTATACGTCTTAACTCCTGAAGCATTGTGCCTCAGGAGTTTTGCGTTGCAGACTTCATGAAGCATATTCCTCTTCATATTTCTTTCTGTGCTACGGTTTTTAGATTAACTTTGCACCTAGATCCTTACACCTATGACATACACCCCCATTAAGACACTGAGCATATTCGCCGTTATGGCACTCGCGTTTATCCCGTTCACCGCGTCAGCAGCAAGCTCAAGAATATCCTGCGAACTCACCGTTACAACGTCCTTTGACGACGCATCCTTCAAGAAGAAAGGGAAGGTCCTTGTGCAGAAGGGCGACGAGGTTACTATTGCGTGGGAAGGAAAGAACGCAACCAACGCTATTGATCGAGACAAAGACGAGGTGCATCTCAAGGACTCCATAACCGTTACTCCAAACGAAGACGAGACATACTCCTTTCAGTTTACTGACGACAGAAGGAAGGCAGATTGTTCGGTAGAGCTCGTTGTTGTTGAGGCCTCAATAGACGAGGACACACTCCAAACAGGCGAAGCAAAGCCGACTATTTCAGGCGAGGCTATAGGTGCAAAATCTGTACGTCTCCTTATTACAGACGAGAACAGAAAGACGGCATTCAAGAGTAGGAATATTCGCACAAAAGATGGCGACTGGATGACGCGTGTCACTAAAAGCCTCAAGGACGGATCCTATGACGTGACGCTCTTTGGAGATAAGCGTGCCAACATAAACATCATCGCTACGAGCACGCTCGTTATTGGAGATGGCCCAACCTCAGCAAGCAACTCTTCAACCAAGAAGGGAGGTATGCTCGCCATCAGCCCAATAGCGCTTCTTGCAGGAGGAAGCGCGGCTCCTGGCGCATCAGTTCCTGTTGCCTACATTAAGGTAGCGAATCCGGGAAAGGATGCGGCCTCGATTGATGGGTTCACCCTGAAGCAAAATGGTTCTGCTTCCACGAACGCCATACTGAGCTTCTCAACTAATGACGACAAGAGCGGTTCTCGCTTCACAACGTCTGGAGCGGGTCTCTTCAAGAATGGTCATACGTTTGTAGGTCTTCCGGCTACTATCCCCCCGGGCCAGTTCCGCATCTTCACGATTAAGGCCAACCTGAACTCAACAAGCGGTATCTCCGCGGAACAGACGCTCATGCTTGATGTTGCCTCAGTTAAGTCTGGTGCAGCACTTGGCGGTTCGTTCCCCATTAAGGGCGTGACGTGGACTCTCACAAACTAAACACACAGTAGAAGGAATAAAGGGGGCTACTGCCTCCTTTTTTCTTTTACTGTAGAATTGAGTAAATGGAGACCCAGATACTGCTTTTCTATAAATATGTAACTGTTGAGGACCCAGAGAGCCTGGCGTCATGGCTGCGCACTCGCTGTTCTGAGCATAATCTCGTAGGACGCATCCTCGTGGCTGAGGAGGGCCTAAACGGCACTGTAGAGGGCACCGTTGAGAACACGGAGAGGTTCGCGTGCGAGCTTCTTGAAGATATGCGCTTTGGCGATATGAAGGTAAAGCGAAGTGTTGGCAATGGAAAGGGGTTCCCGAAACTCTCTGTAAAGGTTAGGAAGGAAATTGTCGGGACACAGTTCCCAGCAACGGTTGATCCTCGAGTTCGTACGGCTACTCACTTAGCTCCCGAGGAACTGAGACAGTGGTACGAAGAAGGGAAGGATTTTGTTATCGTCGACATGCGTAACGATTACGAATTCCAGTCAGGGCACTTCAAGGACTCTATTAATCCAGGGCTCGAGAATTCCCGGGATCTCCCGAAGGCGCTTCCAAAGCTTGAGGCGCTCAAAGAGAAGACGGTCCTTACGGTATGCACCGGCGGCGTACGTTGCGAGAAGATGTCAGCATTGCTTCTTGAGAACGGCTTCTCGGATGTATATCAGCTTGATAACGGGATACATGGGTACATGGAGAAGTACCCGGGGCAGGATTTTGTCGGGGGTCTCTATACGTTTGATGATCGAAAGGTTATGCACTTTGGCGGGGACCGGGAGATCGTTGGACGGTGCCATTTCTGCCAGGCTCCAACAGAGAAGTACGTGAACTGTGCCAATGATTTTTGCCACCTCCATTTCCTTGTGTGTGAGGGTTGCAGCGGCTCACGGAGCGTATTTTGCTCCAGGGTCTGCTAACCACATGCAATCTTCATGAAGTTCATGCGTATACTGTACGTATGATACTTTCACTAATTCTTGGTTTTCTTTTGGGTGTTGCAGCACTTTTATTCGCTCTTCAGAACACCGCTGTTGTTGAGCTCTCGTTTATGGGGTGGCAATTCGAGAGTTCCCTCGCACTCCTTATCCTTATGGCGTTCGCTGCCGGTATTGTCGTGAGTCTCCTTGTCTCTATTCCGTCAGCTGTTAAGGACAGTTTCCGTATTGGTGGCCTGAAGAAGGAAAACAAGAAGCTTGTTAACGAAGTGAATGAGTCTCGTCGTGTGAGTCAGGCTGTTGCGGACGACACCATTCCCCAGGTGCTTGATATTCGTAACCCCTAATGGAGAAGAAAGCATATCTCGCTGGAGGATGCTTCTGGGGACTTGAGGAGCTGTTTCGTGAGCAAGAGGGAATTCTCGCTATTGAAGCTGGGTATACCGGCGGCGAGAATGAGAACCCTACCTACGAAAATCATCCTGGACATGCTGAGGCACTTGAAATAACCTACGACTCTGAGAAGACGTCGTTCAAGAAGATCCTCGACTTCTTCTTTCAGATTCATAACCCAACGACCTTGAATCGGCAGGGGAATGATGTGGGGTCCTCATACCGCTCTACGATCTTCTATCAAGACGAAGAAGAGCGGAAAGAAGGGCAGGACTTCATACGTCTTGTTAATGAGTCCGGACGATGGAATGATCCTGTCGTTACGACCTTAGAGCCGTTTACTCAGTTCTATAGAGCAGAAGAGGAACATCAAGACTATCTTCAAAAGAACCCGGGCGGCTATACCTGCCATGCTATCTATTTCGATAGCTACCTGGGGTAACATATATCTATGAAAGCAAACTTAATTCTCGCCGTGCTTGTGATCGCTGCTATTGGCGCTGCTCTCTGGTTTATGACCAAATCTGTGAAGCAGGCAGTAGTTATTAACGATTCTGAAATCCGTTCCTTTGCTGACTGTGCCGCTGTATATCCCGTAATGGAGAGTTACCCTCGCCAGTGCAAGACCAATGATGGTCGTACCTATGCGGAGGAGCTTCCAGCGCCGGACCCAACCTACGTAAACGCAACCGCGGACAACATTAAAGTTATGAGTCCTACACCGGGCTCCGTTACCGGAAAGCCAATTACCGTTATGGGTGAGGCTCGTGGCGGATGGTACTTCGAAGCGTCATTCCCTGTAGAGGTCCGTGACGGCGCGGGCTCAGTTATCGCTACCGGATACGCTCAAGCACAAGGAGAGTGGATGACGTCTGAGTTTGTGCCGTTCGTAGGAACTATTGAGATTCCAGAGACGTACATAGGCGAGGCGGTACTTGTGTTTATGAATGACAATCCGTCTGGCATGCTTGAGAACGCTCGCTCAGTTTCGTTCCCGATTACGATCGAGTACTAGGTCGAGTAACCAAACACAACAACACCCGTCTTTGGCGGGTGTTGTTCGTTTATTCTCGCGAGTAAACTTGTGTATATTGTGTGGAAAAACGTACAAGTTGTGTATTGTCGCTCACACAGACGGGGTGTACGATACATCTATGACAAAGCTCGTTGCACTCACGCCAGCACAGAAGGAAACACTCACGCTTATCCAGAAGCACACGGAGAAGTATGGGCAGGCACCAACCATCACGGAGATGCGCGACACATTGAAACTCCGTTCACTCCGAAGTGTTACGCAGCGTATCGAGAGCCTTGAAAAGAAGGGGCTTATAACAAGGAATCGTTTCCAGCATCGCGGCGTCGCTCTACTTGAAGGAGTAGGGTCCCAGCTTTCGTCCGATCTCATCCAGGTGCCGGTTATAGCGTCCGCCGGCTGCGACGCTATGGACGTGTACGCAGAGCAGAGCTTTGGCGAATACATCGTTATAGACCGAAGCCTCATTGGCGGACGTCGAGAGAGCACGAATATCGCAGCGGTACGCGCCGTAGGGGACTCTATGCAAGACGCAGGGATTCACAGTGGCGACTACGTTATCGTTGAGGTTACCGATCAAGTTGAGAATGGTGACAGAGTCGTGGCCATCCTCGGAAACATGGCTGTTATCAAGCGCTTTGAATGGGTTGATGAGGTTGTGTACCTGAATCCAGAGAATAGATACGGCACCTATCATCCGATCGTGGTGCGGGAAGAGGATTCAAAGGTCTTTGGAAAGGTCCTTTCCATAATTCCCGGCACTGAGTGGGTGGACGATATAAAGATCGAATACTACACCGAGCAGCAAGTCTAAAAAGCGCATACTCCATGAATAATGTATGTAGTTTAACTACATACATTATTGAAGTCAGACGCTATACTCGTCGAACCATGAAGTACTTCTTCGACTTCGACCGCACTGTTTTCGATACGGAGTCTTTCAAACATGCCTATGAGAAGCGTCCATCAATTCAAGAGCTCCTACACCAAGCAAAGGAGGCACTAAAAGAATTCTTTGGCAACAAGCGATCTTCCTCTCGGTATCGCATATTTTCTCGTACGATTGGCACCTATTTAAGCCACCGACGTTTCGGCTTTGTGCCCGAAGAATTGAAAGAGTACCTCTATCCTGATGCAGCAGCCTTTCTTGCAGCACACAGCGAGGATTGCACGATTGTTACCTACGGTGTCCGCGCATTCATAACAGCAAAAGTCGCTAACGCACTAACGAGCTACCCACTCGGAGATATTGTGTATACTCCTCGCAAAAAAGGACGAAGGCTTCGTCGTCTGACAGAAGGAAAAGACGGACCCTTCATTTTTGTAGACGATGCACACTTTCAGCTTGAATCGGTGGGGAAGGTGTGTCCCGACATTAAGCTTTATGAGATCCGAAGAGATGGGCACAAAGGTGATGGACGCTGGCCAGTTATTCGCTCTTTTGAAGAACTTCCCGGATACACCCCTGCTCCAATTAAGTTCTCAACAGCACGCGTCGCTGCGATTCTTAATACCGCGAGTGGCAGTTGCGACACAGCAGCAGAAGAGATAGTCCAGACGCTTCTTACGGACGCAGGGATCACAGAACCTAAAGTTTGGTGTGGGGACGGGAGTTATATGGAGACGGCCTTTAATGAAATGAAGGCGTTCGATCCCGATGTGCTTATCGTACTAGGGGGAGACGGAACTATTCGTGCCGGTGCAGAAGCGTGTACCAGTTCTAGACCACTTCTAGTACCGCTTCCGGGCGGAACCATAAACATGCTCCCGAAGGCTCTCTATGGGACTCTGTCGTGGCAAGACGCACTCAAAGGTGTGCTGCATAATCCGAAGATACGAAACGTCTCAGGCGGCAGTATCAAGGGGCGCCAGTTTTTTATAGCAGCAATAATTGGTGCCCCCACTTTATGGGCAAAGGCACGTGAAGCCCTTAGAGAAGGGGACTTGTCTGCGGTTGTTGAGAAAGGCGTGCATGCATTCCAGAACATGCTCTCGCTCAAGATTAGGTATTCATTCTCCGAGACTGAGAGCGGGGAAGCGGATGCAGTGTCTGTTATCTGTCCGTTAATTTCCGATGTTATGGATGATGCCGAGCAGTCCCTTGAAGCTGCAGTTGTCGAGGTTGCTAACGCAGGGGGAGTACTTGAACTTGCGTCAGCCGCCGCCTTCGGCAAGTGGCGGGAAAGTACACGCGTTACAACCGTTAAGACTCGCACAATTAAGGTTTCTGCAGACGAGGATATTCCCCTTATTCTCGACGGAGAGACAATGGATCTTGGGAAGGAAATTGAAATTCTGTTTGTCCCAAGGGCGTTTAAGGCCATAGTGCCAGGCACTTAGCATTCTTTAGGTACACAGTAAGAGTTGGACACTTGGGTCGTCCTTGATAGTACAAACATATAATCTTCATGAAAAAAGCCCTTCTGGTTCTAGCTGTCTTCTCAGCACTTTCTCTCGCGCCTGCCGCTGAAGCGTGTAGCGTCCTAGCCCTTGATCGCCCTCTCACCGGGTCTGAAATGATTAAGGATAAGGATGCGGTTTTCATCGGTACAGTTACTGGTGTTTCCAGGGACAAGAGCATTTATGGCGAGTACCACATCACCTTTGCTGCTGAGGAGTCATACAAGGGAGCGGTAGACGGAACGATTACGGTCCGCGCTCAGTCGAGCTCTGCAGCCTGCGGCTATGACGACGCGTACAGTTCCTTTAAAACGGGTTCGGCTTGGACCATCTATGCGACTGGAAACGCTACTGATGGCTACATGACAAATAGCGTTTCTTCAAATACAAAGTATGCGTCTACTGCAGACGCAAGGAAGGCACTTATTGGTCTTGGGCTCTCTCCGGAAGACACCGGTCCAACCATGTGCACCATGCAGTACCAGCCTGTCTGTGGAAAAGATGCGTCAGGAGCAATAAAGACGTATGGAAACTCCTGTGCACTGGGAGCAGCAAAGGCACAGTACCTCTATGACGGAGAATGTAAGGCTCCGGTAGCGAAAGTACCCGCAAAAGATCTATGGAAGGGGGTGCGCAGTACGGACGTAACGTGGTTACAGGACTTCCTTGTGTCTAAAGCAACAGGGAAGGCTGCCCTTTCTCTTGGGGCCGTTGGTTCAACTGGATACTTCGGCTCTCTCACAACAGCTGCTCTCGCTGAGTTTCAGAAAGCGAACGGCATTACACCGGCATTCGGCTACTTCGGTGCAAAGACGCGTGCGTTCATCCTCTCAATCATTGCACCAGCCGTAACTTTTACCGGAGCAATCTCAGCGGTTAACACAGGGTGCTTCGCTGACGGCATTTGTAGCATTACGGTAGACGGGAAAGAGATTATTCTTCTTGCAGGATTCCGCATTCCTCCAATCCCAGACGTTGGCAGCTTAAAGGGTGTTGATTCCATTGGGGACCTTGAAGGCGAAATTGGTTCCAAGGCTGAGGTCTATGCTACACCCACAAAAGAAGGAGATGCTGGATACACTCTCTACGGAAGCACGTTGTACTACGTAAAGGTTCTGGACTAACGATTCGAGTCGATAAAGAAAAACCGCCGGGTCCTTTTGGATCCCGGCGGCTCGCAGTTAGTAGCAGTGATCGAAGAACCGTTCAGCTTCTTCGATAATTCTCACTGCCTTCTCCTCAATACCGATAGTTTCAGACATTTGGTTTGGCGGCACTGCGACGAGGCGACGAATACGCAGGCTGCACAGCAGATCCTCGCAGAAATCATTTCCGATTTTCCGATTCGGGTTGCGAGTATCCTCTGCGACGAATAGCCGTACTCCTTGATTTCCGTGAATGGTTTTACACAGATTACACATGCGGACATGCCGTCTTGCTGAAGTCGAAGCACTGCTCCGACTTAATATAAGGCCACGCATTTGTCCGTGATGTTCCATCACCATAAACCCACGCGCACTCCCGATATCGATCCATCCTAAGAATTCAAGTTCTGGCCATTGCACTGTCTCCAGTAAGGAGGGCAGCACTATTTTTTTGCGGTGCTTTCTGGGAAAAGCATCGATGATTTCGTGTCTTTGCAGGTATTGCACCAACGTTCTCCTTTCAAAATTGAATGAGCAATCTATATTGTTATATAGTATTTAAACAGTTAGTCAATAACTCTCCCTCTTCCCAAATACACAGAATGACTGTATGAATAGGGCGCAAAAAGGAATATAGTTACCTAGCTTACACGCACTACTATGTTAAGAAGCCTGGACGCGTCCTTGGTTCCCGATGAATGGAGACGTATTAATATGCGTACCGTCGCCCATCTTCTTGGTGTCGAGTTTATTCATGATCTATACAACAGATACGACCCAAGAATAAATGCCGTTAGATTTAGGCATACGGTTACCGTATGGAAAGATGGCATTGTTAACTCGTATGCACCCAAAACCGAATGGGAGGAGCTTGGTAGGATCGTGGGATATCAATATTACTCTTTAGATGAGTCAATAATACGCGCAACAAGGGCTCTCTATAAGACGAAGCGTAAGTACTATTACAAGCTCATGCGCGCCCTCGAGCATACGGACCTTGAGAATATGGCAGACAGGGACCTGGCATCAGTACTATTAAATTTCCAGTCGGTGGTATTGGGCGAGCTGTACGTACTAAATTTCGTACAAGTGGAGCATGGGCTTAATACCGCAATAAAACAGGTCATATCCGAGATCGCTGATGACCCGTCTCAAGTGGATGAGATCTTTGTAAATTTAATCGGCACAGAAGTTCCTACTGAATCCCAGAGGGAGAAGCACCGCCTTTTAAAGCTTTCATTGAAGCACCGTTTCCTAAAGACAATAGGCATGTATGAGGAGCCTCGAGCAAAAGCAGATGTCCTAAGACATTGCGCTAAGTATTCTCACTTGTATTCCGCATATGGTGAGAACCCCCGAGATTTTGAACATTTTTGGGACGAATTCAATTCATTTTTGAAGAACTCCAATCTGCCAACATGGCACTTATTCCCAAAACTTCTATCTCCGGTCTCAAAGAAGAATTTAATCTCTCTGCGCAACAAAAAGCTTTCTGTGCTTGTGCCTTTGCTTGTATGTGGCGGTATATTCCGTGACAAAAATAAAGCGCTCCTCGGAAACAGTCTTAAGTATCGTTTTGCAGTACTCGATGAAATTGCCAGGAGAGGACTTGAGGGCAGAGCTAATCTTAATTATTATCTTCTTTCAGAAATTATTGACCTGCTACGCAAGGGAGAAAAGTTGCAAGCTCAAGTGATTGCTCATCGAGCTGAAGAGGGCGTAATACTTAGTAGACAAGAAAATTTCTCTCTCTATACCTCAGATATGGATTCCTTGCTTACTAAGGATAGCGCTCCTACCTCCTTAAAAGGGCAGTGTGCTTCAAAGGGAACTGCTCGCGGCAAATGTAAGATAGTTTTATCAAAAGATGACGTCGATAAGGTTCAGGAGGGGGATATTATGGTCGCCATTGGAACAGACTTTGATCTAATTGAAGCGATGTATCGAGCCTCTGCAGTTATAACTGAAGAGGGTGGTATTCTCAGCCACGCCTCAGTTGTGTGTAGAGAGTTAAAGAAACCCTGCTGTATAGGAGTGCAAGACGTTACCCGTCAACTTAAAGATGGACAGATAATAGAGGTAGATGCCACCCACGGACAGATTACTGTTATTAAGGACTAGATAATATCCTTTACAACTTCTCCATCCTCAACAATTCCATAGGCGCAGAATCCGGTCTTTGACCATCGATCTGGAAGTGAAGAGTTTGCGCCCAGTAGTTCTGCGAAATATATATTTAGAACAGTGCCGTGGGTAACTATTAATACTGTCTTTCCCGGATTCAGTTCTGTCACCTCTTTAACTCCTGCTTTGAAACGTGCAAGTGCAGTGACGCCTGATTCGCCGTTAAATGCAGTATATTCCAGATCTTCGAGCTGTTTATTTTTTTCCTGCTCAAATTCTTCCTTGGATAGGAATTTCTCTCCTCGAGCTACTTCATTGAAAGCAGCTATGGGTGTGCTGGTCTTACCAAGCTTATCAGCGAGAGGCTGAACCGTTAGCGTCGTCTTACGCTCCTCTGAAACATAGATTACATCTACTGAATTCATTACGTCTATATCTTTAACCTGCTCTGCTTCAGATTTTCCGGATTCAGAGAGGTCCCATAGGGTGGCATGTAGCTCAGGGTCCTTCTGGGTATCCGCGTGCCTAAGGAAAATGATTCGGTTTTTTGTCATACACGAAATAGTACCAGTAAAGTGGGGTAAATGAAGAGGGGCGCCAGCATTTGATTTGCTAGCGCCCCTGGAGGTTGTGTTTGCTTCTTGTGATTGCTAGGCGAGCGCATGGAGCAGGCTTTCGTAAATCTCGGGTACGTTGACATTGAAGCCGACGACGCCGGGATTGTATCCTGTGACGAGTCTTTCCGGAATCAGGAGATCGAAAAGCTCGTCTTCCTTATGCGCTTCCATTCTTTCGAGTCTTTCCACCACCTCTGGAGTGGGGTCGATGATGTAGCAGCCCATGTTTATTAAGTCCTTCTTCGAAGTTCGAAGAACTCGTTCCCATGAACTTACGTGGCCATCCTGCACATGGAAGCGTGCACCCTTTGGTGCGGCGACGCTGCGGGCGACCAGAATAGAGACAGGTCGCTCGTGGCTTTCATGGAATTTTTCGAATTCATCCCACGAAAAGTCGCAATAGAAGTCACCGGCGCATCCGTAGGCTCGCGATTTTGTCGCAAGTACCTGTCGGACGAGCGGGCCAAGGGGCCCAGTCATGTGCGCGTCTACTGAGACATTCGTCACGGCCAGCTTTTCCAGTCCCAGCACGATGCGGGGATAGGTTTCCTTACTGGACCACACACGCACTTCGTCAAAACTTCTCCCTGCCTTTTGGACGATCTCACCCAAGAGGGTTCCTCCGTCCGTCGGAATTGGCAACAGGTGTTTGGGAAGGAAGGGGGACATCGTGGCGATATACGCCGCAATGCGTTCCCCCTTACCTCCCGCGCTAACGTTCAGCGTCTTCATCAGGCCACTGCCAAAGCAGGGGTTCTGATGGAGTCGATCACGTTCGCGCTCACACCGTCGACGAAGGTCCGGTTCACCATGGGATGGTCATCGTCAGTCATTCCGGTATCGCTATCAGGATGAAACGTGATGACGTCCATGATGTCGTTTTCCGTATCGAAGCTGTGCACCGTTTCCGGCAGCATCACGAAGGCGTAACCCGGAACGAGCGAAACGCGCCGACCCTCATCGGGAAGAACGCATACACCCGAACCACGGTAGACCGCATTCACCCGAATGGACGGGTGAGTGTGCGGCGTCTGCACAGTCCCCGGGGGGAAGTGCAGATGGTTCAGACACGGATCGCCCTTCCTGACAGGAGGAACGAGAAGCGAGTCTGTGCTGCCGTCGATATAACGGAGCCGGCCCTGATCTTCAAGAGGTCCGCCGCACATGTTGATGCCGACGTATCCACGGGAAGAAATCAGGATGCCGGAACCGCTGCCCGTGAGGAGCATCGGACCGACACAGGAGAAGTAGTCACCTGCGTAGAGCGAGCGACGACGACCCCGGTAGTTCAGCAGCACCTCACCGTCGAGAACGACACCGAAGTGACTGTACCCGTGATGAAGGCAGGTGCAGGCGCCAGGCACGAAGCCTGAAACCTGTGTACCGTCCTCGTGTTCGTAGAGAACCCGAGGGCCCAGTTCGAGAGCCAAAAACCCAGTACGAGACATGGCATTACCTTTCTTACAAAGGACGAAGACCTTTCAGTCCTGTCTCACGATGAGACGTGGTGATAATGCTACCAAAAACCTATTTTGTAAAGTTTTAGCATACGTTCTATAGGACCAAGATATACTTACTTAATGAGATACATTTTCGCGTTAGATGGCTCCAAACCATTCACAGCAGCGGATATAGGCGGAAAAGGGGAATCGCTAAATGCACTTGCATGTATGGGGGTCACAGTGCCAAAAGTATTCGCTCTCCATACGTCTGCGTTTAAGACCTTTATAGAGGAGAATAATCTTAGCGAAGATATTTCCAGTGCCCTCAAACATATTGAGGGGAAATCCTCGGTTGAAATAGCTGAAATATCAGAACAGCTACAAAGCCTTATCAAGACCGGAACAGTACCTGAAGAAATTACTACTGAAATTTTAGAAGCCTACCGCACCCTAGGTACAGAATATATTGCCGTTCGCTCGAGTGCGCCATCCGAAGACGGTCGATCCGCTGCATGGGCTGGACAACTAGAAACATTCCTAAATACATCTGAAGAAAAAGTTATTGAACACGTCATCAGTTGTTGGGCATCCTTGTATTCTCCTCGCGCCATTCAGTATGTGTTAAGAACAGGTTCATTAACTGACAAGACTGTATCGGTGCTGCTTCAGGAAATGATTCAAAGCGACGTCTCAGGTACTGCTTTCTCAGTCCATCCCGTGAGCGAGGATACAAATGAGATCATTATTGAAGCAGGGCAGGGATTAGGAGAGGCAATAGTTTCCGGTCAGATTCAACCAAGTAGCTTTGTTGTTACCAAGGAGCCACGCGAGATTCTTACAAAAAATATTGCTGTTCAAGAAAAGAAGCTTGTGGGACAGGCTGGAGGCGGAAATGTTTGGATTAAGGTAGATAAGGCTTTAGCGCATTATCTTTCCGATGAGATGGTGCTATCGCTAGCGGAGTCTATAACCAAAATAGAAGCTGCCTACGGATATCCTATTGATATTGAATGGGCCCTTAAGGATTCGAGAATATTTATCTTGCAGTCCCGTCCGATAACTTCTTTGCAGTAAGAACCCCGCTACCATCCATAGCACTTAGCTGGGCATGGGTTTGCTATACTTTTGGTTATATGGGGAATTACAGTCCGGTTACACAACAGAATAAATGTGTCTTCTGCGATATCGTTAAGCGAAATGACCCTGATGCGATCTTTTGGGAAGACGATAATTATGTCGCGTTCCTATCTATAGATCCAAATACTCCTGGATTTAGTCTTGTGGTTCCAAAAGAGCATCTTGATAGCGACATCTTAAAAATGGATGACGTGCTATTGCGCGAGTTTATAATTGCCGCAAAGAAGGTAGCAAAGATTCTCGAAGACTTTTATCCCGATGTGGGGCGTGTGGGCTTGATCATGGAGGGAACGGGTATAAACCATGCACACATTAAGCTTGTGCCTTTTCATGGCACAGAGCACCTCAAAACAGGAGAGTGGAAACAGCATCTATCTGGCGTAGAGCACTGGTTCGATTCGTATGAAGGTTGGGTCTCTTCAGCTGGCGGGCCTATGGCAGATAAAAAGTCATTGATAGAGCTATCCAAAAAGCTCAAGGCTACCTATTGTAATTCTTAAAGTATCGTTTTAAGACTATGATTGACTTATTCTAATAAATAGTTTATATTTGATTGATCAGCGCAATGCGCACTTCTCTACATTTTTTCTTTAGAGAAGAGAGTATATAATCAATTTTATGACTACACCGAAATTTGGGGCACTTTTCGGAAGGGACCAGAAGCCAGAACGTGCTGAAGATCAGGAAAGAATGTTAGCCGAGATTGAAAAACTTGGTGGCATGCTCCATTTCTCAATTCAGAAAGATGAGGATGGATGGTCAGCTCAATGTAAAGAAATTCCTGGAATAATTACGGGGGGTAGTAATGCTGATCCTGAAGACTTTGAAATCCAGTCAAACATTCGTGAGGCAATACACACCGCCTTCCATGTTAAGACCACTACAGATTCTCCAATCAGAATCAAATCAGAAGTTACACAGTTAGCGATGTCATTCGCCTAACTAGCCGATTATGGCTTCAGAAATCCCAATCACCAGGAAAGGTCTTTGGGATTCAAGGGGGAATATAAAGTATCGGGACTGGGTTAAGGCTGCAGGTAAGTTAGAGATTCCCATTAGTACTCCTAATAGTGGGAGTTCTCAT
>JALHML010000007.1 GCA_022844065.1 Minisyncoccota bacterium
AGCCGAGAAGAAGAGCGTGTGACGCTCGGAACGCATCTTCGACATAATGAAACGCATGTCGTCGATGAATCCCATGTCGAGCATACGATCTGCTTCGTCGAGCACCACGGTGCTGAACTTGGAAAGATCCAGTTCACGACGCTCCATAAGATCCTTGAGACGTCCTGGGGTACCAATAACGAATGCTGGGTTGCGCTTAAGAACGCGGATCTGCGGAACAATGTTTGCGCCGCCTACACACGTAACTGACGCAACGCCAAGTCCCTTCGAAAAGCCGAAGAACTCGTCTTCAATCTGGATCGCGAGCTCACGAGTTGGCACCATAACGAGCACACGCTCGTCTACGCCAAGGGCACGGAACTTAAGTACCTTGTCGATAAGCGGGATAAGGAACGCGGCGGTCTTGCCGGTTCCTGTGTTTGCAATACCAACAACGTCCTTTCCAGCGAGCATTGGAAGAATAGACTGGTCCTGAATTGGGGTTGGCGTAACGTACCCCTTATTCGTGATGTTCGTCTTCAAACGCTCATCGACAGCAAAGTCTGCAAATGTGTGGGTTGGGGTGTAAACCTCAACCTCTGCTGGTGCGGTTGCCTTATTAACAAGTTTCGAGAGATCAACGTGCATCTCCTGGAAGTTGCGTCCGCCAGAGCGTGCGCCACCACCACGAGATCCGCCAGACGATGGGCGTGAGAAACCACCACGGGAGCCAGAGCCACCGCGAGAAGGTCCGTTAGTGTCGCGACGTGGACCACGAGAAGACGATCCGCTGGAGCGAGAACGCTTAAACTCTACGGCTGCTGTTGCAGGACGCTTGAAACCATTATCGAGAGCGAACTTCATGCCGGCTTCGTAGGCAGAGCTCATTGCTGGAGGACGGCCGCCAGAGCGTCCGCGGGGAGCGTTCGAGGAGCGGCGAGGCCCGCTTGAACGCGTGTCATTCTTTGAATTCATATGAGTGAAAAAATACTAGTGCACGGGTGAGCGTGCGGTTTTTTAAGTAGTCAGATTCTGACTCAACCGTTCTCGAGAGTTTCAAGCCGTGCGCTTTCGCGCGGTGCCTGGTCTTGAATGACTCTTCAAGACGCCAAACCGTGGAGTAACCGTTGTGTGACTAGTATAGCAGAAGTGTGCTTTTTGGCAAGTATGGTATGACTGTGTATGGCAAAAGACCCTGCATCTGCAGGGTCTTTCTCCTATCAAGGGTTTGCTATGGGATTGGTTTCTTTCCCTGTATGAGTCGCACTAGCACAACGATTATGGCGATAACCAGGAGCAAGTGTACGAATCCGCCGAGCGTGTACGACGTCACGAGACCGATCAACCAGAGAACGAGAAGGATTACAGCAATGGTGTACAGCATGGGTATGATTTGAAGATGTAAGTCTATAGCGTACATAAGTGCATCTAGAGGTTGCATGAAGAAAGCACCGCGCAAACGGTGCTTTCTCTCTACAAAACAATTGTTACGATCTCTTGCTCTTCGCACGATCAGACTCAGTGAGTCCCTGCTTTCGAAGACGTACCGAAAGTGGCGTAATCTCGAGGTACTCGTCGTCTGACATAACTTCAAGACCGCGCTCGATCGTGAGTGTGAAGGCCGGTACAAGGTTGATTGCCTCGTCCATACCCGACGAACGAACGTTGGACTGGTTCTTTCCCTTCGTTGGGTTCACCACCATCTCCTCACCCTTCGAGGTGTTGCCCACAACCATACCCTCGTACACTTCCGTAGCTGGAATGATGTAAAGCACCCCGCGCTCCTGCATACCCCACAGTGCGTAACCGAGTGCCTTACCTGATGCCATGGAGATCATGGAACCAACCTGTCGCTTCTTAATCTCGCCTGCGTACGGCTTGAAGCCGATAACACGTGTGGAGAGAATTCCCTCTCCCTTCGTATCAACCACGAACTGGTTGCGGTATCCGAGAAGTCCACGTGTAGGACCTTCAAGCGTCAGGCGAACCGTATCACCATGCTGAATGAGGTTCTGAAGCACAAACGCACGCGTACCAAGGCGCTCAATAATCGAGCCCTGGAACTCAGTTGGGGTGTCGATAGTGACCTCCTCGTACGGCTCGAGCTTCTGACCTTCTTCCTCGCGGATAATTACCTGTGGCTGGCTGACCTGCATTTCGTATCCTGCACGGCGCATGTTCTCAAGAAGAATCGCAATGTGGAGTTCGCCACGACCTGAAACCTTGAACGCATCAGGGGAAACGAAGTCAACCTTAAGACCGACGTTCACTTCAAGCTCGCGCTCGAGGTACTCGCGGAGCTGACGGCTTGTTACATACTTCCCTTCGCGTCCTGCGAATGGCGAGTTGTTAACCAAGAAGTTAACCGTGATAGTTGGCTCATCAATCGCAATTGCTGGCATTGCTTCGATGGCAGCATCAGTGGTGATAGTCTCGCCGATGTATGCGTCGTCAATTCCCGCAACAATAACAATGTCGCCTGCAACTGCCTCAGGAACATCCACGCGCTCTAGACCCTTGAAGGTGAAGAGTTTTGTGATCTTCGCATTGCGGCTTGTGCCGTCTGGCTTCTTTACGATAACGGCCTGACCAGCTTTTGCGACTCCCTCGTACACGCGCGCAATAGCGAGACGTCCGAGAAAGTTGTCGTACGCAAGGTTGAAGGTCTGGAGCTTAAGCGGCTTTGCGGACTCAACATCACTTGAGGTTGGCTCTACGTGCTCGAGGATTACATCAAGAAGCGGTGTAAGGTCCTTACGCTCGTCATCTAACTTCTTCATTGCAACGCCCTCGCGACCAATTGCGTAGACGGTTGTGAAATCAGACTGCTCGTCAGAGGCGCCAAGCTCAAGGAAAAGCTCAAGCACCTGATCCTCTGCACGCGCCGGGTCTGCTGCTGGCTTATCGATCTTGTTCAACACCACGATTGGCTTAAGACCAAGCTCAAGCGACTTCTTAAGTACGAAACGAGTCTGTGGCATTGGACCTTCCTGTGCGTCCACAATAAGGAGTACGGAGTCAATCGAACGGAGCACGCGCTCAACTTCCGAACCAAAGTCGGAGTGTCCTGGAGTGTCTACAATGTTGATCTTGGTTCCCTTGTACTCGATAGAGGTGTTTTTCGAGTAAATGGTGATACCACGCTCGTGCTCGAGCGCGTTGGAGTCCATGGAAACACCTTCAGCGGCGGCTCCGGTCTGCTTCATGATGGCATCGGTCAGCGTGGTCTTGCCGTGGTCCACGTGCGCGATAATAGCGATATTCCTGATTTCCATAGTCGATAAAATAAAAATGCCCCCAGGGCTTAGATAGTCTTAAAGTACCTTTATATAGGTGTTACGTCAATCTATGAAAGAAAAAATCGCCCGCGGGGTGAGCCGCGGGCGATTCGAAAAGTGAATTGGTAGATAAACACTAGGCAGCCTTATTGGAAAGGCGTTCCCTGACGCACCGGTACTCCGATGCACCCAGCTTAGCGAAGAAGCAATCAAGTCCGCGTCCAGCTCCTGAGATTCCGACAGAACCAAAAACCTCACCGCCACGTCCCATAATAGGGACGCCGCCGGCATGAAGCTTGTGTCTGGCGCGATCGCTACGAAGTTCTTGTTCGTTTGGCAGCAACAGCGATTGATCATTACGGAGAACATCGTACACAGACTTGCCTGTGCGCAATGAAATCTCGGCTTTCAACCGAGAGTACCTCACGATCAAATCATTGTCCTCGCTCGCGAAACGATTGGGTCCGACCCAGCGTTCCCAACGCCCATCACCCTCCATGATAACCACATGGACTGTGGTGGGATTCGTTGGGTCCATCTGGTCAGCTTCCTGAATGAGGTCGCTGATTCTCCGGAACGTCGCTTCTGCAGCGAGAGTCCTTTGATCTTCCATCCTTTTTCCCTCCCTTGCTTGGGTACTAGAACCACCAAGTGGTTCAATAGGAAAAACCTACTCCTCACTGACCAAATTGTAAAGAAGCTACCGCAAATACCGCTTCACGTTCGCAACATGCCCCGCATACGTTACCGAACAATGTATCTGTCCATTTCCGTCATGCAAATAATACATACACTTTGTGTCTTCGGGATTTAGCGCCGCCTCTATGGATGCAAGTGACGGGTTCGCTATTGGATGCGGAGGAAGTCCACTGTACTTATAGGTGTTGAACGGCGATTCGAGGCTTTTGTCTTCTGAACGTGGCTGCGGCCACCAGTTCCCTTCTTCTCCGCGAATGTATTGAAGCGTCGCATCCACCTGCAAACGCATGCCGTCGTTAATGCGGTTCCAGAGAACACCGGAGACCAGATGCTTATCATTCTTCGCGGCCTCCCGCTCTATAAGAGAGGCCATAATCAAAACCTCAGTCCATGTTACGTTCTTCGCCACTGTCTGTTTTGCATACGGTGCAAATGCTTCCTGAAAACGGTTACGCAATCTCGCGGCTACCTGCGCAGGCGCTTGATCCGATGGGATGAGATACGTATCGCCGAAATACACGCCCTCGATCTGCTCGAACGTTGGGGCAGTATCAACCTCGATAAAGCGTGTCTTTTCTTCGTCGGTCCAATTGAGCTTCTTAGCAAAATGCTCTGCTATCTGTTCTTTGCGCCAGCCTGGCGGAAAGGTTATCCACGCGAGGTATGGCGGCCTACTAAAAAGTTCCCCTACAGTCCACACATCCATTGATGGCGAGATCATGTACCCTCCCTCGCGAATCTCACGCGTACCCCCACGGGTACCATACGCGATACGAAAAGCCGTCATGCTCCTTATGTATCCTCTCTCTTTCAGCTCCTGAGCGATTGTTTCAAACTCGCTATCAGGTGCAACGATAAATTCAGTTACAGGTATGGCTGCTGGCGTTACGGGACCGAAATAGCGCGCGTACACAAGTACGAATCCAAACAGAAAGACAATGCCTGCAATACCGACTGCGATGAGATGACGCCTTGAGGGACGGCGTGCGCGTATGGTCTCAAGGAACGATGGCTGCATGGAAGACTATTGTACCCTACTGTTCTACGCGTCGTCTGTGTAAAGAATACGTGCGAGCTTCAGCTCGTCGAATGAGTACCGTGCCTTCAGAAACACGTGGACGGGCGTGAGCTTCTCGGTGCCGTTGGCATCGAACGCCTTATAGATTACCGGAAGCGCTCCTTTCAAGCGCTGCGGGATGCGTGCCTCAACAAGCTCACGTGTAATACGTCCCGAGGACACGAGCTTCGTTACGTGGTCCGCAATAGTACCAAGCGTAAGCTTCCGAGTCTTCGCAATGTCCGCGAGCGATTTCCCTTCTTCAAGGAGCACAAAGGTTTCGTCAAAAGTGGTGCGCTTCTCCGGGCGCTCCCCGAGCGCTGCAGCCTCCAAGGACCCGCCACAGGCTTTTATAAAATTCTGCTCGAGTATCTCGCGCTCGTTTGTTTGATCAAGCGCTTCGAACGTACGGATTGCCGCCTCTGATGATGCGCGAAGTTCTTTATCGAGTGCCGCTACCTGCGGATGCACCATAAGTGCGTTCTCACTCCATCCAAGAAGATGTACACCAGAGAGCGAGCGTACGCGCGAAAGCGCAACATACCCTTGCCCGTACTCAAATGATCGCGAGAGATCCATGGCTGCTGCATCAAGGCTCTGCCCTTGGCTCTTATGAATGGTTAGGGCCCATGCCAGTTTAAGCGGTATCTGCGTTAGTTTCGCTTTTACCTTTCCGCCTTCTTCAACCGCCCATTCTGAAGGCGTTATGGTTAGCTCCCTGCCGTCACGCGTCTCAACAATCGGATTGTTAGTCCCGCGTTCAAAACCGATAACAATACCGAGCGTACCGTTCGCATATCCCGCAGCAGGATTGTTCTTCGTTGCCATCACAACCGCCCCCTCTTTAAGGACCAACGTTTCCGGCGAAAGACACCCGCGCTTAAGTGCTTCAGCGAGCGCAGCTGAACCTGACGCAGACATAACAAACGTCTTTGGGCTTCCTGGAAGCTTTGCAAGTTGCTCGCTGTTTATGCGATCAACATCAGCGTTGTGTGTGAATAGTTGCGGTACACCTTCCTCGATACTGTCGTACTCAGCCTCCCGCGCAGTTATGAGCGATACGTGTGTATGGTCCCATTCCCCGGCACGTATGGCACCTAAGACGGAAAGGAATTGTCCGTCGTCCTGGCGATGCTGCTCGGTTAGGTAACACACGAGAGGATTCAATGTTCCCCATACGGGCGACTCAAACGCAAACTCTACTTTTGACCGCGACACGGGCGGCAACTGAAAGAAGTCACCAACAAGTACCACCTGCAGCCCACCGAACGCGAGGTCGGGCTCATGTCGCACTTCCCGCACAACCTCATCAACCATCGACAGCACGTTCGCTGAGAGCATTGATACCTCGTCTATGATAAGAACTTTGGCTTTCTGTAATCGCTTTGCAACGTGCTCTTTGTTCGCAATAGTATCGAGGAGCTCTGGTGTCATACGGTCCGCAATGCCAATACCACTCCACGCATGGAGCGTCATACCACCGACGTGTGTCGCCGCAATACCGGTTGACGCGGTTATAGAGGGCTCAATGCCATGCGAGCGTAACCACGCGATATACGCATTAACCGTATGCGTCTTCCCGCTTCCTGGTTCACCGGTAAGGAAAACGTTTGCGCCCGTATGCAATATTGAAAGCGCCTCGGATTGAGTCATAGCACGTAGTACCTAGCGCCTGTCGACACGGAACGTAAATCGATACTCTTCGTCTTCAGTTGCCGTGGTCGACACTTTTGCTGGAAGAACGTCCGTAAGCCAGATCGATACAATCTCGGTTGTAATGGGTTCGACTGCGCCAAGCGTAATCGATGTGGTACTCGTTCCCATACCGTCAACGGTCATTACCTTTACACGTACCTGGCCCGCCTGAATGCACGTCACGTCCGTAGGACAGCGGCTATCCTCTTCAATGGAAAGCGGTGTAATTGAAACACCAAGCAGAGAGACGGATTCGTTAAGTGCTGCCGTTACCGTGGCTGTTGTTGCAACTTCTTCTTCCGCACGTGGATTCTCTTCGTAGTGCGTGATGAGGAAACTGCCATTTACGTTTGCAACCGTAAGCGATACGGGAATAATCCCCGCGTCCTCGGTACTCGTTTTGAGTATGATACGTCCCATAACGTCATAGGAGCCAACTTCATTCTTCACAACCGTATCTACCTTTATATGGTCTGGCCAGGGGCTTGAGGTCGCACGCCCAGGAGCCGTAGAAGGATTCTGCATCCACTTCAACAGAAGTTCCGGAGAAACGTACGGACTATAGGAGCGCCTGATTTCTTCTGCAACCGTTGGCGACTGCAGCGAGACGGAGTTGAGCTGATTGCCAAACTGGGCGATGGTGATGCGCACGTCGCCCTCATGCGATCCATCGATGATGCCTGTTGGATGTGAATCTATATAGGAATAAACGAGTCCGCCCAACACAAGGACTGCACCTACTATCCAGAGATACATGAATGAATGATGGGACGAGACGTGGTCGTGAATCTTCATGATTCCAGGATACCATTTCTCACGTTTCTGCCCTCATACCAGTATCTAAGGAATCTTAGATACTTCATATGCTATACCATATAGATGTTCGACTACCTTGAGGAGTTGCTTCTCTCGTTTGCAACCGCCATGCCGCTTCCGATATTTGCTGCCGTCTCTTCTGCGATAGAAGAGATTATTGCACCAATTCCCTCGGGACCCGTTATGCTCGTTATGGGATCCTTGGCGCAAATACAGGGATACACCCTATGGATGCTTTTTGGTCTCTCTATTGTCGCCACAGCAGGGAAACTTGTGGGTGCTCTTGTTGTGTACTTCGTTGCCGACAAAGCTGAAGATTTGCTTGCGGGCAAGTTCGCGAAGTTCTTCGGCGTCACACATGCGCAGATAGAATCCTTTGGTGCGCGATTCGGGCATGGCTGGAAAGACTACGTGCTTTTGACCCTCCTACGAACACTCCCCTTTGTGCCGAGTGTGGTGCTGTCATTTGGTGCAGGCGCGCTTAAGATTCCGCTTCGCCTCTTTATTGTCGCTACTGTCATCGGTTCTATTCTGCGTGACATATTTTTTCTCTATCTCGGATATGCCGGAATTGCTGCTACTGGCGACATACTCGGCTACTTCTCAACCCTTGAATCCTTCTTTCAGGTAGCGATTGTTCTTGGGGTTGTAGGAGCGCTTGGTTTCCTTTTCTACGTACACTACAAGAAAACGCACAAGAAATAAGAAGACCGGCCTCAAACGAAGCCGGTCTTCTTATCCGTAATGTTTCCTAGCCCCTGCGAACCATCTTCACGATAGCGAGCAGCACGACTGCGCCGATAAGAGCGACGATGAAACTGTAGAGGTTGAAGCCTTCTACCCCTCCCTGCCCGAGCATGCTCATGATCCAGCCACCGAGCACCGCACCGACAATACCTACGACGATGTCGAGAAGCAGGTTCTGTTGGCCGTTTGTCTTCATGATAAGAGACGCGAGCCAACCAACAATCGCACCGAACACAATCCAAAGAATGATACCCATGTAAGGAATTATTAGGCTTATACGTTTGCCATACTAAGAAATAGTAGGTGACGTTTTCATGAACCTATTATGCGTATCCAACCAACACGAGATATACACCAAGAATGAGCACCGCTGTGGCGACAATTGGTAGGAGTCCTGACTTTATTGCCCGATTGCCACTACGGTCTACGAGGCGAGGTGCCACGATAAACACGAGCCCCTTAAGAAGAAGTCCCCACCCAAGCACGCTCACGAGTATCTGCGGAAGTGTATTCCATGCGTTATGTGCTCCTATTTGCATAATACCGAGTGCCGTAGCGAACATGCCGAAAACAAGAGCTGCAAACGGCTCCTTTTCGAGATCGCGATAGATCTTCACGTAGTGGCTACGACTCGTAAAGATGCCAAGTCCAAGGGCGATCATAATCGGTCCCCAGATTTGTGCGAGAAAGACCGTGATATCCATAGAGTAATCAGGTTAGCTAATACTCTATATTGTCTCAGAGATTTGGGACCCGTAAGAATCCTGGGTGCATAACTAATATGCAGTGTATGCATGATTGAGAAAGTGCTCTCTAGCGGCACAGGCGATTCTTAATAGAAAGGCCTAATTCTTTCGTAGAAGACTTAGTACGAAAAGTGCCACCAAGATAAGAACGATGGTTCCTCCTGCCGAGAGGTTCGCGTAGTACGAAACAAAGATTCCTAGAATAACCGAGAACAGCGACACGGCTTCCGCTATCATGATGGTCGCCACAAAGCTGCGTTTAAACTGAAGCGCAATAAGCACCGGAATCACAATGAGTGCACCAATAAGAAGTGCACCGATAATAGGAATCGCAATTGCAACCGTGAGTCCGGCGAGCATGATGAGGAGCGTATTGATGACACGTGTCGGTATGCCTGCCACTTCTGCCGCTTCCTCATCAAAGCTTACAAACACGAGCTCTTTGTAGAAGAGTGCGATAGCAAGAAGCACAAGCAGGCCAATACTCCCTATCACATAGAGATCTGTCTGCCCTACGGTAATAAGGCTCCCGAACAGATAATTAAATAGGTTTACATTAAAGCCACCTGAAATGCTAAGCAGTGTCAGAGCGAACGCAAGGCTTCCGGATAAAAATACGGCCAGCGCTGCGTCACTTGGCACCTTCCGAGAAAGACGAAGTCGCTCTATTAAGATGGACGCTCCGGCAGATACGCCAAACGCAGTAACAAGCGGATTCACTTTAAAGAAAAGGCCGAGCGCAAGTCCTGCCAGGGATACGTGCGCAAGCGTGTCTACAATTAGTGCGTAGCGTCTGAGCACAAGGAATATACCAATAGCCGGCGCAATGATGGCGATAAGCATTCCGGCTTGGAATGCCCGCACGATGAAGCTGTATTCAAAGAGTTCAAACATAGACTAATGGTGCGCTTCGATACTGCGCTCCAAGGCAACCGCGTCAGCGGGATTGTCGTAATAGCGGAGCGTCGTGTTGATAACGGCAATACAACTCACCTCTTTTGCAATCCGGTCGAGGTCATGCGAGACAAGCATGAGTGTCAGCGACAGCCTCTGGTTGAGATCTTTAAGGAGTGTGTAGAACTGTTCTTGCGTCTCCTCGTCCACACCAGTCGTTGGTTCGTCGAGCACAATAACACTCGGCTCTCCTGCCAGTGCCCGCGCAATGAATACGCGCTGCTTCTGTCCTCCGGATAAGTCGTTCACGCGGCGGTGTCTGAAGGCAAGCATATCGACCTGTGCGAGCGCTTCTTCTGTCTTTGCACGGTCCTCTGCCGTTAAGCGCCTAAAGAGACCGCGTTTCCCATACCTACCCATGCGCACTACCTCCTCAACCGTTGCGGGGAATAAGGAATCGAATTTAACCGCTGTTTGAGAGACGTACCCGATTTTGTGTCGCTCACGTGAATCTCGAAGCGAAATACCGAATAGTCGTGCGCTACCGTGAGAAGCGCGCAGAAGACCGAGCATAATTTTTACTAGCGTGGTCTTGCCGCCCCCGTTCGGGCCAATGAGGCCAAGATAGTCCCTTCGCATGACCGAGAGACTGACATCCTTTAGGACGTCAGTCTCTCCGTTGTACGAGAACGAAACGTTCTCGACGGCTAGTATTTCTTCTCGATTACTCACTAGGAGCATTGTAGCGCAACCCGGAGGTTGCTAAGGTTCTCACGCATAACAGAAAGGTAGCTCTTCCCAGAAGCGAGGTCCTCTTTGTTCAGGCCTTCGAGTGGATTGAGTACTAGTGTCTGTGCACCCACTTCGTTGGCTATGGTTTCTGAGAGTCTTGGCGAGACGAGCGTCTCGAAGAAGATGTGCGTTACCCCATGCTCACGCGCAAAGTCTGCAACTTTCGCAAGCTCTGCGGGAGACGGCTCCGTGTCCGGGGAGATGCCTGAAATGGCAACTTGATGGAGATTGTATCGCACAGCGAGGTACGCGAACGCGGTGTGCGACGTAACGAATTCTTTTGCTACACAGGAGGAGAGACCAGCACGGTACTCGCCATCAAGAGCGTCGAGTTCGTCTGAGAGCGTTGCGAGATTTGCACGGTATACGCCAGCGTTCTCCGAGTCTTTCACAATGAACGCTTCGGCAACACGGGCTGCTTGCTGCTTGTAGAGTACAGGGTCGAGCCAGATGTGGGGGTCGGTGCTGCCATCCTCATGCTCTTCCTCTTCTTCTTCATGCCCATCTTCTGTAGCTTCCATAGTTTGAAGCCCTTCTCCGGCGACAACGATGTGAACATTCGTATCTGCAAGCTGGGATGCAACACGATTTCCCCACACTTCTACACCTCCATTAAGAACAAGAACATCTGCATCTTGAATCTTTGCGATATCGCGAGCAGAAGGCTCAAAATCATGTGGCTCTGAGCCTGCAGGGGTGAGGTTTGTAACGCTCACGTATTCTCCCCCAATGCGCTCTGCAAGGTATGCCATTGGGTAAAAGGAAGCAGTAACCTGAAGTTTGCCGCTGTTGGCACCCTTATCCTCCCTGCTCGCGTTGTATACGAATACTCCGATTGCAACAACAGCAGCCAGCACAGCAACCAACCCTATAATCTGTCCTCTTTTCATATGAATGTGAGTGAATCGAGCTTTCTTAATGTATGAGATAAGAATATAGTAAATGCAATAATATTGCAACTAGATGTTTGTGTCATTCACTGTGTACTTATTGCAAGTCATATGCATCTGTAGTACGGTTGTTGCATATGGCATCTACTACGAACGAAGATAGGTTTGCTTCACTCCTTCGTGAGGCCGGGCTACGCGCTACGCCTGGACGCATCTCTCTTCTTAAGCTTCTTGAGAAGGAGCCGAAGCCGCTTACGGTCTATCAGATAGAGAAGAAGCTTGGAGGGATTATGAACCAAGTAACGGTGTATCGATCTCTGGATGCGCTCTACAGAAAGCAAATAGTGAAGCGCGTGAATCTTGAGCATGACCATGCGCACTTTGAGCTGGCCGCTGGCCGCGAGCATCACCATCACGCAGTATGTCGTGGTTGCGGCTATATCGAGAATATAGAGATACCGCACGCACCAAAACCAGAGAAAGAGGCGATGAAGCAAACGAGAGCGTTTTCTGTTCTTGATACCTACTCGCTGGAGTTTTTTGGACTCTGCAAAAAGTGCGGGTAAGTCTACGCTATGCTGCTGGCTGACCCGGATTCAGGCCATTTTATGCGAGACTCACCGTGCACGGCGGATTGGCATTAACCGGTCACGCAGGATGAATGCAAACACAAATCCAATCAAAAGTACCAAAGCATACACACTTAGTATCATTTCAACTGACCATGGAATGCTACGAAACGCTCCCAGTACCATCGCCGAAAGCCACGACACGACCGAAACGACACCAGACACAAGAACAAGCGTTCGACTCTTTGCAAAACCAGTGCGTGTTGAAGTACCTTTTTTTGAAATCATCTCCATGTGCGGAATGTGCAACTTGTGCAAAAGTACCGCGTTTGCAGCAAGAACAGCAACTACCGTCATTTTTGCAATAAACTTTGTTGATTCAAGATAACGCTCTGGGTCAAGAGAAAACATACTTATTCCTGAAAGGATCAGCAGTCCGAGACCTATACTCACGGTTACACCACCGAGACGCAGGAATCCCATTTCCGTCTTTGAAATGCGCCAATCATGAATCGCACGAAAGAATATAGCGTCAGAAATAAGTGCTCCCCCAACTCCAAGAGCCAGGCCCAAGAGATGCACAACTAGTAGTAGTGTCTTTATCTCAACAAAACTAAAATCCATTTCTTTTAGTGTACCATCAACATATTCACAGAGCGCTCATGATACTTATAGGAGGTATCCCATACCAAGAGCGGCCAAAAGAATACCAAGGGTCTTTGCTGGATATACCAGCATGATAAAAGTGCTTACGCGTATTTTGCGTATACCCAAGAATGCCATGGCAAGCTCATCCGGTAGCGGAAGTATGAGACACGCGACACCTACAAACCGGACGGCCCACGTAGGTATCCACGGCTTACAGGTAATGCATTTTCGTATGTGTATATGCTTCCCTGCACTGCTGAAGAAATTCAACAGGATGAAATCTCCAAATACGGCCCCCGCACCACCCACCAAGGCAATGATATAGATGTTCGAGCTTTCAGAGAGAGCGGCCAGGAGCGCAAGAGAAAGCGGTGTCGTTATTAGCGACGTGTAAAGCATGCCCGCAGCAAATTCGGCCACGTATCGCACAGGAACAACATATGCAAACAAATCTTGTACAGTTTCCGACGTAAAAATTACGAACGCACCTAAAATAACGGCACTGTAGCCAATTATTCTCCAAAACGTCATTGCCCTTATGCTAGCACGCTAGGCTTACCCCCTGAACGGATGACACCAATTGGTATCTTAAGCAGAAATCAGCTGACCGCCTGGGACGATATTCGAACGCTTATATAAAGCAAAACCACCCCAGTCATCGGTGCTG
>JALHML010000008.1 GCA_022844065.1 Minisyncoccota bacterium
GATTGAGCATCCATGTAGATTCCGTAGAACTCGTTTACCGTACGCGCTCCTGAGAGCCTGACGCGAAGGTCGGCCTCAGAAACGACGGGTTCTGCCGTAACAGGTTCGAAAACGTGCGGCTCGTCCCGATACTCTTCGGGTGAGTCGCGCTGCAGCACCGCAGACTCTGGTGTGTGTCGATCCTTCTTACGAAACATCGCCTTTGCAAGGGCGATTAGTCCGAACGCCAGCACCACACCAATGACGATGCCGATGATAATTTTCTCTGCGTCCACTTCTCTATCCTTTCAAATGGGAGCAATTTAGTCCGGATGAACATTAAAATAAATATACACCTTTGTCAAATACTGTAGAGCTGTGTACCAGCAATTTTACTCTCTCTTTTTTCTTAAAGAGCCGGGGCCGCCCCAAGATTTACTTGGCGCGGCCCCGGCATCAATCCTTTAGTTTCCGTATCATACAGGCGCTTCTCGCTTAGCGTCTGGTAAGAACTCTTTCCCGTATGCCGTGCATCATTTCCGTAGAGATGCCCGGCGTAAATGTTTTGAGAAAGAACTATGAGGGATGAGCAGGGGAGCGCGTGCGCTTTCCGTGCGAATCCTCAACAGCGCTATCTTATAAAAGAGAGAATGAATCCGTCGTGAACAGGTTCATGAAGCACTAGGAGAAATCAACGGACACTTCGTTGGCGGTGTTGGTGTTTCCATTTGCAAGTGGATCCGGAAGATTCTTTGCTCCAACCGCCGGAAGGATGATGCGGATTTCCGTACCTTTGCCTGGTGTGCTGCGTATCGTTATGCCGCCCTTATGCAATCTGACGATCTCGTTGACGATAGCGAGGCCAAGTCCTGAGGTACCGGTGCCGATACCACGCGCGCGGGATGTGTCACCGCGATAGAACGGTTCGAAGATATGAAAGAGATCCTTCTGGTCGATACCAATGCCGGTGTCCTTCACCGAAAGCATCACCTTGTTGCCTGGCTCTGGTGCAACCGTAACGGTTACTGACCCACCCTTGTCTTTAGGGGTGTAGTTCACTGCGTTCTTAACAAGGTTTGTAACCACCTGTTCAAGTGCAACGCTATTCCCGCAGACAAGACAGTCTTCGTCTATAACTGAAATGAGTCGCACGCCGCGGGAGTCTGCAAGTGCTTGGTGTCGCTCCAGGATAGTGCGTGAGAGTACACAAAGATTGGTTGGCTCGAACACCATACGGCGAGGCCGGGTAAGGGTATCGAAGGAGAGAAGGTTGTTTATGGTCTCTGAAATACGGTCGAGCTCAACGATGGTGTCGTCGAATGTCTCTCGTACTGATTCCGGGAGTTTTGGATCGAAGAGCGCAACCTCGGTGTTGGTCTTTATGATGGCGAGGGGCGTGCGTATCTCGTGGGCTATGTTTCCGATGAACTTCTTTTGGAACTGGAGGCTATTGCGTGTAGGCCAGAGTGCAAAGCGGGCAATGAGGAGTCCGAATAGAACATTGAGAACAATGAGGATAATCGCTGCATAGAGATGCGTCTCGCTGCTTACGGTCTCTAGTGTTTGCGCAAGGCTTTGAGAAGAGACGCTGGAATCAAGGAATACTCCATTTACGACCCTGTCGCTAACGGCAGATAGCGTGCGCTCCTGCGCGTACCCAATACCCCAGGCGAGAACCAAGAGGGAAATGAGCGCGAGAATCACCTGCAAACCCACGACATTTGTCGCGGTCTTATAAAACAGGTTATACCGATACTTATCGGTTAAGTCGGTAACCCACGCCACGTACGGTTTCGAAGAGGGGTGCGTCTGCATAAGTATCAAGCTTCTTGCGAAGGTTCTTCATATGTACATCAAGAACGTTTGAGAAGCCAGGGAAGTCAAAGCTCCAGACGTGGTCAAGGATGCTCTCGCGCGTGAGGGCTTCATCCGGATGTCGCATGAAGTACTCAAGCAAAGAATACTCCTTAAGGGTGAGTTGCATAAGTTTGCCTCCCTTCGTAACGGTGCGTGCACCGGTATCGAGCTCGATATCGCGCACCGTCATCTTTGTCAGCACGGTCTGCTCAGGGCGGCGGAGCACCGCATTGATGCGCGCAACGAGTTCTTCGAAAGAGAATGGCTTTGCAAGATAGTCGTCTGCACCCGTGTTAAGGAGCTCAACCTTATACTCCGTCTCGTCGCGAGCCGTGAGAATAATGATTGGTGTGGTGACGCCCTCCTTACGCGCTTCACGGGTGATGGTGGCGCCGTCGATCCCGGGTAGCATGAGATCGAGCAAGATGAGGTCGTACTCGTCGCGATACAACAGAATGCGCGTGCGTGCCTTCTCGCTCTCTGCGATCCAGTCAACGGCGAATCCCTTGCTCTCGAGGCCGCGCTTCAGTCCCTCCGCGAGTTTCGCTTCGTCTTCAACGATGAGTATGCGCATGAATAGAAGTTCTAATGACTAAATATCTGTAGGGAAACTGTATCTATTAGACCATGAAGCCTTCATGAACGAATATAGAAGGCGCTACCTGGTATTAAAAAGGGGAAGGCAACGTACCTTCCCCCGGCGTCATGAATGCATGCACCTAATCAGGGACTTCGGGTCCGCACACTGATCGGTCCGTACTGGCAGCCCTGCCTTCTAACATTTTAACCCTAAAACACCCGCTATTTCACGGCTTTATATAAGGCTCTAAAAAGATGTGTCTTGAATGCTTCAAGTTATGTTTTCTGCTGGTTTATGCACACTGAGAATTGGGTGAAGACGGGTTACGATACAGAGGTCAACACAGCCGAATGCAGTCGAGGAAACGCGAGAGCCCAGCGCTACGGCGCCCTCTACGCGCCACGAAGTGGAGCGAAATCCCTGCCAGCGACGAAACCAAGGCTGACTTATAAACGTGCCGCGTAACCTACGGGATTACCTTATGAAGCAGGTCAAAAAAAGGAATGGAAGCATTGTCGACTTTGAGGAAGCAAAGATAACAGATGCACTGAGGAAAGCTTTTGCGAGTGTTGAGGTTGGTGTAACTGAGGAGATACTCGAGAACGTTACGAATGGCGTACTCGAGGACCTTTCAATGAAATTCGGGGAGGAGCAGATTCCCTCGGTGGAGAACGTACAGGACCTTGTTGAGCTCGCTCTTATGGAAGCGGGCTATCTTTCTGTCGCCAAGCACTACATCGTGTACCGCTACGAGCACACAAAGATCCGCGAGGAGAAGAAACAAGAGGTTCTTGAGAAGATTGAAGAAGAGGGTCTTCTTATAACGACCGCCTCCGGAAAGCAGGAGCGCTTCAATGAGGTGAAGCTTCGCCAGACCTTGCAGCACCTCGCAGACCAGGAGCATGTCGGCAGCTTCGACATCGATCACATCCTCTCGCAACTCAAGTACGAGCTCTACGAGGGCATGACGACGGCTGAGGTAGGGAAGGCACTCATCATGGTGGTGCGTTCTATGATCGAACGTGATCCTGCCTACTCACGCCTCGCATCCCGTCTCCTTTTGAACCGCCTTTATGCAGAAGTGTTCGGAGCTGAGTTCGATGCCAAGAATCCGCTTGATGCGCATGAGCGCGTGTTCGTTGCCAACATGCAGCGTTTGGTTGCTGAAGGAAACCTCGACGAGCGCATGGCCGAGTTCGATCTAAAGAAACTCGCACGTGCCATGAAGGTTGAGAATGACACCTTGTTCGAGTACATGGGTCTCGAGATCATGATCAGCCGATACTGCATGGAGGACCCGAAAGCTCGAAAGACTCTTGAGACTCCGCAGATGCTCTGGATGCGTATCGCTATGGGTCTTGCGATTGCGGAAAAGCCAGAGGCGAGAGAAGCAGCCGCACTTGAGTTCTACGAGGTGCTTTCAAACTTCCTCTACACCCCAGGCGGCCGCACACTCTTCCAGTCTGGCTTCAAGAAGGCCCAGATGTCGAACTGCTTCCTTAACTCTGTTCCGGATTCTCTCGACGGCATCTTCAAGTCCATCTCGGACAATGCTCAGTATCTTAAATGGTCTGGCGGCACCGGTACTGACTGGACGAAGGTTCGCGCAACCGGCTCCTTTATTAAGGGCACTGGTGTTGGTTCTCAGGGTATCGTTCCGTTCTTAAAGGTTGCGAACGACGTAAACATCGCAATTAACCGCTCCGGCAAGCGCCGTGGTGCGGGCTGCGTGTATCTTGAGACCTGGCACCTCGACATCGAGGACTTCCTCGAGCTTCGTAAGAACACGGGAGACGAGCGACGTCGTACCCACGACATCAACACGGCGAACTGGATTCCGGATCTCTTTATGAAGCGCGTGCGTGACAACGGGGAATGGACCTTGTTCTCGCCAAGTGACGTACCTGACCTTCATGACCTCTATGGGGCAGCATTCGAGACCGCGTACATCGAGTACGAAGCAAAGGCGGATCGCGGCGAGATTGAGCTCTTCAAGCGCATCCCAGCCACTGACCTCTGGAAAAAGATGATCGGTATGTTGTTCGAGACCGGGCATCCTTGGATTACCTGGAAGGACCCGTCGAACGTCAGGTCCCCACAGGATCATGCAGGTGTGGTGCACAACTCAAACCTTTGCACTGAGATTACACTCAACACCTCAGACGACGAGACTGCCGTCTGTACGCTTGGCTCACTCAACTTCGCGAAGTTCGTGACGCCGGACGCGAATGGTGTTATGCGTTTCGACCATGAGATGGTTGCGCGCGTTACGCGCACTGCAATCCGCATGCTCGACAACGTCATTGACCTCAATTTCTATCCAACGATTGATGCGGAGAATGGAAACACTCGTCATCGTCCAGTTGGACTTGGTGTTCGCGGATATCATGACGCTCTCTACATGCTCGGCATTCAGTTCGATTCGCCCGAGGCCCTCAACTTCGCGGACGAGAGCATGGAGGTTGTCGCGTACTACGCGATCCTCGGCTCAAGCGAGCTCGCAAAGGAACGCGGTACATACTCCTCATACAAGGGAAGTAAGTGGGACCGAAACCTCTTCCCGCAGGACACCATCGACCTTCTTGCCAAAGAGCGTGGCGAAGAGATTAAGGTGAAGCGTGACGGCAAGCTTGATTGGACGCCGGTTCGCGAACACGTGAAGGCACACGGTATGCGTAACTCAAACACCATGGCTATTGCGCCAACCGCTTCAACCGCGAATCTTGTCGGCTGCATCCCATGTGTTGAGCCGATCTACAAGAACATCTACGTGAAGAGCAACAAGGAAGGAGAGTTCGTTGTGGTGAACAAGTACCTCGTTGAGGACTTGAAGAAGGCGGGACTGTGGAGTGCTGGCATGTTGAACCGCATCAAATATGCGGACGGCAGTATCCAGAACATCGATGAAATCCCGCGCGTCCTTAAGGAGAAGTACAAGGAGGTGTTCGAGATCGACGGCAAGTGGCTCGTAGAAGCGGCCGCACGTCGTGGAAAGTGGATCGATCAATCCCAGTCCCTAAACATCTTCTACAACGGCACCTCAGGCAAGGAACTCTCCGACATCTACTTCATGGCGTGGGAGATGGGACTTAAGACCACCTACTACCTCCGTACCCTTGGCGCGTCCCAGGTTGAGAAGGCAACCGTCTCAACAGCAGAGTACGGTTCAACCCATAACCGTGCAGCAGGAGGTTCCGTTGTTGCGACAAGTGTTGTTATTGAAGAAGTTGCTGAAGCAGCTCCTGAGCTTGCTATCCCGAGCGGATTCTCAGCAAGCGAGTGGCAAGCCAAGATGGCACGAGTTGCCGCCGGAGAAGAGGCAGGTGTGTGCGAATCTTGTGAAAGTTAGTCCTAGCAAACGCTGACTTATTATTGTTCTTTAAAAATCCCGAACTATGCCAATCAACAAAGGTGCTGCTCCCGTCAACATTAATAACCGAAAGATTATCAACGGCGGCGATGCCGACGTGATGCAGCTCTACCCGATGAAGCATATGTTCGCGTGGGACGCGTACATGGCAGGGAACAGCAATCACTGGCTTCCAACAGAGATCTCGATGCAGCGGGACATTGAGCAGTGGAAGAGTCCAACGGCGCTAACACCAGATGAGCGCAAGGCGTTCGAGACCGTGCTTGGCTTCTTCACCACCGCTGACTCCATTGCTGCAAACAACGTCGTGCTCGCGCTCTACAAGCACATAACGAGCCCTGAGTGTCGTATGTACCTGCTTCGCCAAGGATACGAAGAAGCGATCCACACACATGCGTACCAGTACATCGTGGAGTCTCTCGGTATGGACGAGTCCCGAATCTTCAACATGTACCGAGAGGTAGAAAGTATCTACAACAAGGACAACATGGTGCTCCGCTTGAATGAGGGAATCTTTGCGGACGACTTCAAGACCGGTACGCTCGAGAACGATCAGCTCTTCCTGGAGAACCTCTGCGTCTTCTCGCTCATCATGGAGGGCATCTTCTTCTACTCGTCGTTTGCGGTTATGTTCGGTTTCCAGCGCCAGAACAAGCTCACGGGTTCTGCTGAGCAGATTCAGTACATCATGCGTGACGAGTCCCAGCACCTCAATTTCGGTGTGAACATGATTAACACCATCAAAGAAGAGCAGCCGGAGGTGTGGAGTCCTGAGTTCCAGCAGCGCATCATTGATCTCGTGAAGCGTGCCGTTGTGCTTGAGTACACGTTTGCAACTGAGGTATTCCCGAAGGGTATCTTTGGTATGAACGCTGCAGGCTTCAAGCAGTACATCGAGCACATTGCTGACCGTCGTCTTGCAACCGTTGGACTGCCAGCGCAGTACAATATGGAGAATCCGTTCCCGTGGATGAGTGAGGCGGTTGATCTCAACAAGGAGAAGAACTTCTTTGAGACTCGCGTGACGGAGTACAAGACGGGAGGACAGTTGAGTTGGTAATTCCCAGAAATACAAGAAGAAAGCCGTCTTTGTGACGGCTTTCTTCTTCTATTTCTTTCCCCAACGCCATCCCGGCTTCTCGCCCCACTTCACACAGATCCTATAGAGGGTATAGGAGAGGAGAGCAATAACCGCGAGGAACTCGAGGACCCCGAATACGATGTCCCTGGTTCCAACCTCAGCCTCTGCAGCTGCCCCAATCCAGCCAGAGAAGAGAAGGAAGGTAAGGGTGAACAAAAGGGCATACAGGACCGTAATAGCCCATCCCTGCCAGGAAATAGGGAACCAGCCCCAGCCATAAGTCTTGGCCCTGAACCAGAGCTTGCGGACCTTTCTTTTGTGCTCGCTCATGGGCTTATAATACCGTACCTAGGCCGTATTTTCAAGGGTTGACTCTCCTAATGTTAGGGGTACCGAAACATGAAGAAATGACTTTCCAAGCCTTGACAGCGGTTGTCAAGTCTGCTATTATGGGCTAGTTAGCCGTCCGCAAGGGCGGTTTTCATTTATGCCAGTTATTGCAGTAGTAGCCCTTATGGGCTTTCTGTTTCTACCAGGTAGTGCAGGGGCGCCGGCATATGCGGAGACGATTTCCGCGCCGACCGTCGTTGCAGGAGCTCCGGAAGAGCCTTCCAAACGTCTGGCTACCTCTGTCGAGGTAGCCGCCGACACCTACCAGGTTAGTATGACCGCTTACAATGCTGTTCCCGGACAGACGGATGACAATCCATTCGTCACCGCGAGCGGCATGACCTCGATTCCTGAGGTTGTGGCAGCGCGATCGCGCGATATGGCGGCTGAACTCCCGTTCGGCACCGTTATACGCATTGAGCGCACAGCGAAGGACACTCCTTCGTGCCGTTTCTCTGAAGTCGAGCACCAGATCGGATACCGCATTATTGCAGACACTATGCATTGGCGCTGGACTCATAAGATCGACGTGCTATTCGATCAAAACGATACAGTGCCGGTAAATGGTCGCCACGTGAACCCAGCGATTGCGCTCGGACACTGTACGGGCGTTACAGTAACGGTTGTGGGAAAGGTGAATATGAAAAACCCCCCAACAACCCAGGCTGAACTCGCGGCAATGTTTGCAGAGCCTGCGCTCGCAGTTCGCTAAGCATACTTGAATCTCTCCTGAAAGGCCGCGCTCGTAAGAGCGCGGCCTTTCATCCGTTTGCTATAGTGACTACAGTATATGAACATCACACCAACTTCCTTTTTCGCAGGCACACTCATTGCAACCTTCATTTTTGCTGGTACCGCCCCTTTAGAAGCTCACGCAGCACACTCTCGCTCATCCTCTAAGCTCGAGGTATCCGGATGGATACCGTACTGGCGTACCGAAGCGGGAACTAAGGACGCCATGAAGAACCTGAGCAAGATGACGGAAATCAATCCGTTCGCGTATAGCGTACGCACAGACGGAAGCCTGGTTGATACGGCAAAGATTGATAAACAGGATTGGCAGAGCCTTATTGCGGCCGCTAAAAATAAGCGCGTGAAGGTGATTCCTACCGTTATGTGGAGCGACACGGATAATATTCATAAGGTTCTCTCAAACCCAGTAACTCGCGCCGCGCACGTAAAGGCAATTGCAGACCTTGTTGAGGAGAAAAACTTCGACGGCATTGATATCGACTATGAGGGCAAGAAGGCGGATACGAGAGTCCATTTCTCTGCATTCCTTTCAGAGCTTAACGATGCACTCGGAAAGAAACAGCTCCACTGCACCATAGAGGCACGTATGCCACTCTCTGCACGCTTTGCAGGTACCCCGCCGCCTGATATTGAGTATGCAAATGACTTGAAGGAAGTGAACCGCTCCTGCGACAGAGTGCGCATTATGACGTATGACCAGCAGACAGCAGACGTAGAGTTGAACAGAGTAGCGCGAAATGCGAAAGAGATTTACGCGCCAGTAGCAGACGTGAAGTGGGTGGAGAAGGTGGTTGAGTATATGGGCGAGGATATTGATAAGAAGAAAATGGTCCTCGGTATCGCCACCTACGGCTATATCTACCAGATTATGCCGCACACGGATGGTAGCGGGTACAACTACATAAAGACTGAAGCGTTCAATCCTGGATACGGCAGGCAGATTGCTAAGGAGTACAAAATAAAACCAGAGCGTAACCGTGCAGGAGAGCTCTCGCTCACGTATGTCCCTAAAGATCAGGTTGCTGCACTTCCAAACCAGGCAGCACTTGCTAAGCTTGCACCTCGCGGCACCTCGTCCGCGAGCCTAGCGTCTGCAGGAGCGCTCGAGCTCGCACGTACGCAGGGACGACAGGCACCTGTTCAATACCTCACGTGGAGTGACTCAGTTGCCATAAAGCAGAAGGTAGACCTTGCGAAGCGGCTTAAGCTTGCGGGTGTCGCTATCTTCAAGATAGATGGCGGTTCAGACCCAAAGATGTGGAAGGTGCTTAAGTAATAGAAAGGCCCGTCTCTGATGGGCCTTTCTTATTCGTCGGATTCGTTTCCGAGAGTCTGTTCTTTCACTATCGCGTCAAGTGCGAGATAGAAACCAGGTGCTTCTTCCCATTGCTCACGAGCACTTTTATTCAGCACTGCTATAGCCTGATATGGGGTGAACTCCTTTGCGGCCCGTACACCGTCTTCGAGCCACTTATGTGTGAAGCGGTGGGTGTCTATCCCGGACGTTCTCATCTCTTCGATCGCCATCCGCATGGTCTGTATCCGTGCCATATCAAGTTCAGGCTTCTCTAGCGCTGGCTCGGGAATCCTTTCGGCGTCATACGTTGTCTTATCCAAAGTTTCGCGTCTTGGGAAGGGAATAATCTTCCTGTCCTCGTTATCGTTCATGGAAATATAGTATCACCTGCTAATCGAACAGCTTGCCTAGATACGAATCGATAACGCGCTGGTCGAGGTTGTAGAAGTAATCATTGTCTTCATGTAAGCGTTCTGCGAGCTTCTTTCCAACGAAGCGCCAGTGCCACGGCTCATACTGGTAATACGTATTGCCCTTGGGGTAGGAGAGTATAAAACCGTATTTATACGCATGCTTCGTGAGCCACGCATACTCATCTGTCTTATCGAACCCAACAAACATGCCGCCAACGGTTGGTGTCGTGAAATCAACTGCGGTACCGAGTTGATGCTCTGAGTATCCTTGTTCAGCAGAGAAGGTGTTCGCGCCCGTCCCGAACTTCACACGGTATCCTGACTTAAGTGCCGCTTGAGTGTTGAAGGAGCGATACGAAGACGCAACGACAAGTGAAAGACCCTCTTCTTTTGCATCTGTTAGAAGATCTTCAAGGAACTCTGCAATGTCGGCATGTACTTCATAGGTACGTTCCTTTTGAAACGTGAATTCGGTTGCAATGCTTGAGAGTTTTGCGGGTGCGTAGTTCTCGTTCAGAAAGTAGACTTTGGAATACTTTGCGAGGAGCTCCGGATCGGTTGCGACGATCTTCTCAAGGTCGTCAACTGTATTTGAAAGTTTTCGTACCGTTCGTTTCTCATCCTCGTGTGCCTCTTGAAGAAGACGAAGCTCTCCGGCAAGCGTTATCTTTTCTTCATTCTTAATTGCGAGGTCTTCCATGAGCGCAGCCGCACGTGCCTCGGCATCTTGCTTGGTTGCGGTAAGTGCCTCCTGGGCTCTTCCAAGCTCGCTGGCAAGGTAATAGTAGCCATAGGCGCCCGTACCAGTAATGAGTGTGGCGAGAAGGGAAAGGACCCCTATGAGTGCGGTCTTTGGCATCCCGCGCATTGTCCCATACCCGTTAGGTTCGCGCGATGGAGCCTAGTATCTCCTCAATGTCAGCAAGCCCTGCCGGCTTTGTGAGGTGGTGATCGAACCCGGCCTTTGTAGCCTTGCGGATATCAGACTCTTGGCCGTATCCCGTGAGCGCAATTAGGGTGGCGGAGAAGTTTGGGTCGCTTCGAAGCTTCCGGGCAACCTCGTACCCGTCCATATCGGGAAGTCCGATGTCGAGGAGCACTACCTCAGGACAGAATGTTGGCGCTCGCTCGATGGCTTCTTTGCTCGCATACACTGCTTCTGTTACGTTCCCGCGAAGTGCAAGAAGCTTCGCGAGTGCATCTGCCGCTGCACGGTTGTCATCCACGATGAGAATACGGAGTCCGTCATTCGACTGCATATCGGCTCTAGTGTTGTTGGTCGCTGCTTCAGGCAGGGATTCTGTGAGGGGAAGCCGCACCACAAACTCGCTGCCGCGACCAATACCAGGACTCTTGGCTTCGATGGTGCCGCCGTGCATCTCAACGAGATTTCGGGTTAATGAGAGACCGATGCCAAGCCCCGCATGCATTTTGCCTGGCTGTTCAATCTGAAAGAATGCTTCAAAGACATGCTCAAGCACATGTTCATCCATACCGATGCCGGTATCCAACACAGAAACAGTTACGAATCCTTTGGAGATCTGTGCTGATACCGTAATCGTACCGCCTGGCTCTGTATACTTCGCAGCGTTGTTTAAGAGGTTCACGAATACCTGCTCGAGCCGCACCGGATCTGCTTCAAACATGATTGCGGTGTCAGGAACGTCAACAATGAGCGTATGACCGCGCTCATTCATAAGCCGATCAACGGTCCGAGTGCTTTGATGAATGACGGCGTTCAGATCTACGCGCTCTTTATAGAGCGAAAGCTTCTCGCGAGAGATACGTGATATGTCGAGGAGGTCGTCAAGCAGGTGACGCATGGTTTGGAGATGATCAGTCATCTCATCTGCGAGCCTGCTTGTTTGCCTTACGTTGGGAGGTGCGAGTTTAAGTATTTCAAGCGAGGACATAAGAGGAGCGAGCGGATTCCTAAGCTCATGCGCGAGTGTTGCAATAAAACGGCTCTTCGCCTCGTCCTCCTTGCGTATGCGCTCGATAGCATCCTCAAGGCGCTTCACGTTCTCCCGCAGATCGTTCGCCGTGTCCTTGCGCTCTTCGGCAACGGTAACGAGCAGCAGGAAGATAAACGAAATCATAATAATGAAGATTTCAGTCTGGAGAAGTGCTTGTCCGAGCATCGCGATAGATCCTGAAGAGACCGTTAGGTATGCGGTTCCCGCAAGCGCAAGGAACGCGTTAATGAACAAGGCAAGCGTCATGAATCGGGGCCCAATACGCAGTGCAATCCAGAGGAGTGGTACGAGAATGAGGTACACGAGTGGCACTTCTGCAATCTCACGGTACGGCGTCCAATATAACAAGAACGCAACACCCGTTATGGACGCAATGGATAGCCACGCCTCAATCATCTCTCGTTTCGATCGTCTAAAGCTGAAGTGGGGAAGCCACCGAACCAAGAGCGGCGTTACAATAAGG
>JALHML010000009.1:0-1497 GCA_022844065.1 Minisyncoccota bacterium
GGCGCAATTGCATCTGCAAGCTTCAGCTCCCCTTCTGCATAAATGTCCTTTGGCAGCACCGGCGTTATCGCGGGCGCGTCTTCTTTCTTATTCTTTCCAAGGAAGTCGAGGAGTGCCATAGATTATGCAGAAAGATGAATAGGATTCTCAAGCTCAGAAAGGTTGAACGAGCGGTACAGAAGTTCAATTATCTCTTCAGTCCCAAGCGGAACTGCACGAACACCGCTTGAGGCGAGCCCCTGCACAACAAGTGACATGCGCTGCTCGAGCTGCACACGGTGTTCTTCGAACCCGTCTCCGCCATTGTCTTTAGGTACTGGTCTTCCGCCAAGAAATGCGGGGGTGCTTTTCCCAACTCCACCACCACCTGCCGAATACGGCACCACAACATAGAACATCTTCGTCATAATGTCGCTTGAGTCGATGAAGTTCCTGATGAATGCAATATACTCGCGCAGTTGTAGCCGCATGAGTTCACTTGTCTGATCTTTCATACGAGTCTCAAGCAAAGCAAGGTATGGCCGAATATCGGTTTTCCGAGAATGTACAACAATTTGAATCGTAAAATCGAGAGTATTCAAAAGGCTCTGGAACCCACCTATGATTGCACCCTGCTCATCTTCCCCTTTAAGAGCGAAGTTAATGGATGAGCACATGAGAATGCCGCGGTACCCATCATTTTTAAGTACGACCACGCCGTTACGGACTTCCTTCACGGGCACAAACGATTGTGTTGTCTTTGTCGATGCCATATCTATGCGCCGTTATTCTGGTTGTCCTTAATATCAAGCGACCATGCGAGATCTTTCAGCCTGCTCTGCGTTAGACCAAGTTTTGCGGGGTCTGCGGGTTTTACTGCGACCGGCGCATCTACTACCGCGTTCCTGTCCTTCTTCCAGAGGTAAAGACGGTCCCCAATGTAATAGTTGAAGGCTGCCTCCATGATTTCAACAAACGGCTTGTTGTTTATCTTATAAAATGCGAGCGCTGCGGTGAGTGCGCCAACAGGAAGAGCGATGATAATACCGAGCCAAAGCGGAAGATAGAGGAGCACGATTGCGCAGAGGCCCACACCACCCGCTACGTAGATAAATTGCTTGAGCGTGAATGGACCGAAGATTTTGTCTTCAACCTCAATGAACTGTGGTACCTGATACTCCATTGCTATCCAGTATACCCGATACTGAATGAGCACTCGCACTATTTTCTACTGGATAGGTTCGCGATACGGATCAGAACTGAATTCCTTTTTAAGTGGTGTAGATGGTGGAGTCGGCTGTGGAGGTACTATTTCCGGCTCACGCACTATAGCTGGCGGGGTCTCGATTCGCGCAGTAACGGGCTCTACTTCAGGAGCGGGTTCGGTGTTGGGGACGGCCTGCACAGGTGCAGGTTGCGGATGATGGTTTGGTTGCGTCGGTACAAATATATGTACTGCCGCTGCTGGGTGCCACCCGGCTTGAGCGTGTGCACCAGGCATTGCGTGTACAAAATGCT
>JALHML010000009.1:1507-2923 GCA_022844065.1 Minisyncoccota bacterium
CGGAAAGCGTCTCTACGCGGGCGGCGAGTTCTCGCGCGCGGGCGGTGCGACCGCGAGCCGCATCGCGCGCTGGGACGGACACGCGTGGAGCGCGCTCGGAGGCGGCATCGGCGCGGGCACAGGGGAACCAGGGAGTGTTGGTGTGGCTGCGGGCTGGTAATCAAGGGCGGGTGGCGGAAGCGGAGCTGGCTTTTGTGGTGTTGGGGGTACGGCAGCCACCTGCTCGCGTTCAGCATCACGTAGTTTCATGAATACGCGGGTGTTCAAATCCGCGGCCAGCCCGTTAACAATGTCTTGCGAGAGCCCAGCTTGAGTCAGGGTTGTAACGAATTCCTCGGGACGCATCACGCCCAAGAGCATCAGAATGAAGGATCGTTCGAACTCCCCTGCTTGATCTACATGGAGTTGATATTTTGCAGACAATTCACGAGCAACAGCATCGCGCTCATCGCTCTTGAGGAAGTCCTGTACGGGCTTCGGAAGTTCCTGCATCAGCGAACCAACTGCTTCGTTGATGCCCGGTTCCTCGATACTCTCTTGTTCAGGATTCATAGATATAAAACTTAATGAGCCGGCCCCCCGCCTCCGCCAGAAGGAGCTACGGGTGCAGGAGCACTCCCTCCCCCGCTACCCTTTGATTCTTTAATTGCATCGATGAGTTTATCGTTATCGGATCGATTGAGTTTCTTTATAATCTTCTCGGCAGCCTGATGGTTTACATGCTTGCCGACAGACGGCCAACCCATTCCAGTGTGTTCCATTGATTCAGCGTATTGGCGTCTTGCCGCATCTTTTGTGACACCCTTGTAGCTGATCGTTCTTCCGGTGTTTGGATCAAACCGCTCTCCGCCAGAAATCTGATGATCAATATCGGCAACTCTCTTGTCGAAGTCTCGCATATAGGTTTCATGCGCACGCTGTCTCTCAGAAAGCGCAGCTCTCCTGTCTTGAATATCCTGCTCCTCTCGTGCCACCTCGGCCTCGTGCTCTTTTGTGAGACGATCGAGTTCATCAATCTCTGAACTAAGTGTCGCTGGATCTGGATACCCGGTTTGGGCATCCGCCACCTTTGCCTTCTGTGCGTCGATGGCCAGCAGCCTGTTTTGTGCCGCAGTCTTATTTGAATTCACTTGAGTTTCTATTGCCTCTTGCTCGTCACCCTTCTGCCTATTCCACGCCGCCTGCTCAATTGCCTTACTGTTTTGAGTCACTGTCTTCGCTCCCTTTAGGCGCTTTTCCTCTGCAATTTCTGCGGGGGTCTGCGCCAAAACATCATCCGCAAACTTCTGGCGAGCTTTAACCTCCTCCTCTTCTATGCCATGAAGACCATGCGCGACCTTTTTGTTTGCGTTTCCTATATCCAGCCCAGCTCCCTTAGTAAGATTGTTTATCCCGGTGCGTGCACTATAACTTGCT
>JALHML010000009.1:2933-12123 GCA_022844065.1 Minisyncoccota bacterium
GCCCACGAAGAGGATGCTATACGATTTGCGGCAGCACCAGAGGCTGCTCCGAGCGTCCTTCGACCAGCAAAACCAGCAAAACCAATGGTTGTTCCTGCGACTGCCGATGTCGCAAACTTCGCCCCCATTGCCCCCATCTTTGATGCGACAAGCAAGGAACCAATCATGAACCCGATAACGACCATGAACACCATAACCACCTGCATGTTCCCTGCCACCGAGTTTCCTTGGTTCGCAATGAGTGCATTTGCGAGGGTGGCCTCTCCTTCCATGAGGCCCTCAGTTAATTTGATGCTGATGAATATAAGAAGAAGGTATACAGGAGCGAAGAACGCCTGCGACATCAGCTTGCTCCACCACATACTGGCAATGCCCTGCAGCTTCGGTATGGCCATACCCGCGAAACCTATGGGCGACGTAACCATAAGAAGCGACAAAATAACCACACGGATAATGAGCATGATGGAACCCGCAAGTAACACCATAGCTGTGATGAGTACAAAAATGGAAAGCAGCATCAAAGACACGGCATAGCTATAGGGCCGATCGACAAGATTCTTCATTGCAGTTTGAACATCTCTGTTTTCTGCATCCCAAATTGACGTGAGACCAGCCACTTTTAGTATTTGTCCGGATATACCCACGTTAGAACATTGCTCATTGTTCATGCCGGCGGCCCTGTCAGCGTCCGTGTTGCCTGTCGAGGTGTTGCCGGTACAATTTTCTCCAGCAAGAGTTGCAAAGCTTGAGCTAAATGCGTTCGCGACGTCTATAACCGCCTGTGAAGCAAAGAGACTGAAATTCAAAAGCACTGCGAAGATGATGAGACGCGGTATAGCTTTTTTTGCGCTCACACCCCCGCCGTGCCCGTGCCCCCCGCTATCGACGTTCAGTATAAGAAGCACGCCCATAAATATGAAACCGAACAGGAGGCCAATATTTGCAATGTCACGCATTACACCCCAGGCGATGAGCATGCCTTCATTTGTCCCGAAATAGGTACCAAACTGGAAGACCGTACGTATGACCACCCAGTTAAATACCGTACCTGCAAGCCCAAGAATCATTCCTGAAAGAAGCAAGAAGACAAAGGCGATGCCCGTGAAGAGCATTCCAGGCAACGCCCTGATACAAGCACCAAGATCCAGAGCACTACAGGTGCCTGAGCTACCACGCTCAGGAACGACCTCTTGTCTAATGCTCCCGTCAGGATTCTGTGTACTTATAACTCCTCCACCGGTGTTCGGGTTGATTACGCTCGTTGTTGTACTTGTTGTGGTGCCCGTAGTGTTAACTTGAGTACACACAAGTCGCGTTCGACCTCCTTCAATGGGTCCAACTGGTACTAGTCGACACGTACATGTTCCGCGTGCCAAACAAGCGCTCTGCTCAGGAGTGGGTCCAGTCTGTGCAAGCACCTGCTGCGGGAAGGCAAAGAGACCTCCACCAATAACAAGAGCGCCCGCAAGAAGAATGGTTTTCAGATAGAACCCATACGTGTAAGACTTCCGCGCAGAATTCGGTGCCGCTTGCTTTCCAAGGAAGTCATTCACAGTCATGGTAACTACTCTCCTGAGTTATTGCATGAGCCTGAAGAAAGCCGAACCATCTGGCTATAGAGTGACCCAGGGCGAATGTCTCCCGTGTCTTGCGCCTGAACCTGCGCCTCCGCTATCTCTTCGCTCGTCGGAATCATTGCAGAGCGACCAAGCTCCGTGAAGTCGTTCACAATCTGCGTTATGGCAGCGGTCTGGTTCCCTCCGGCAGCTATAGCAGCAGCGATGCGCTCCTCAAGATCGCGGTACGCCGCGATGCCATTTGCTGCCTTAACTAGTGCGTCCTGCGCACGGGTGACAACGGTCTCTGGATTCGGTTCTCCACCAGGTCCGCAGCGCGAGAGTGCCGCTTGTGCCGCACCCCTAATCCTCTCCCAACTCGCCTGGTGTCTCTCAAGAATCGAACGCTGCTCTGCAATGGTTGCGGCAAATGAAGTACCAGTATTCGCGCTGTTTCCGGGGTTGAGTGTTGGATCGGTAGATCGATCAAGGAAGGAGGACCCTCCTCCGGTTGCCGGACGAGATACTCCCCGAAGTCCGCCCGAACTGTTTCCTCCGAGCACCTGGCCCACAAGCTGATTCAAAAGCGCACTGATGATCTCATTGAAGTCATCTGCAACAACAAGACGATCCTGGCCGGCGCCAAGTGCTTTGTTAAGCCCCTCTTGTATGACAGATCCTGGCGTGAGTACCTCGTAATCTATGCACGGCTCTTCATTCGCGAGATCAAATGGCGATATTCCCCCTCCAGGCGTGTCGTTTGCTTCAGGGTTCGGTGCGGTGGCAATGCAGTCGCCTCTCCACGAGAGGAAGCCTCTGCTCCAATCAAGTTCCTGGGTACGGATAGTAAGACCGCTTCCAATCATGTTTTCAAGCTGTTCGTTCAGAAGGATGTTCATCCCGTACGGATTGTTCTCTGGGTACATCACGGTTGCAAACCATGCATTAAAACCACCCTGATTGAAATCTCCACGAAGGAAGGCGCGGTCGTCCGCACTAACCTGGTCTAACGTATATGGATAGCGGACATAAAACGATTCGGGACTTGTGCGCAGGTAATATCCAAGACGGACCGCGTCGAGTACGCGGTCCTGGAATGGAGACCTTCCAAAACTTGTCTCACTAAGTTCGTCAAAGAAGCGGCCCGCAATTGTGTCAGCAACACCACGCATATTCTGTCTGAGATCCGTAACGAATGCTGGAGACCCCTGGAATCCAGAATTAATCCAATTAACAGTACTCTTGGTCATGGATTCAATGGCAAGGTTTGCCAAATCCCACGCAAGCCCGTTCAGGGTATAACTCAGCACCTTCTCTGCGGCAGTGCTAACCGACGTTACTAGTGAGTTAAATACCTGGAGAGGACTATCGTAGTCAGCGGCGCGTGCCGTCTGCGGAACTGAGACGACACACGAAACCAGAAGCAGGCTTCCGAGAAGCAGGGTCGTGAGAGGAGCTTTGTTTCGGAAGGTTGTCATGTTACTGGGCAGCAGCTAACTCGCTTGTGTTAAAGATCTCGTATCCAGGCTGTCCTTTAGTTAAGGAAACCTGTCTCGCCCTAAACACGCCGTTTAGGTTCGCAAATCCAGACTTCATATTCGTTGCATGTTTCCCATACAGACCGATGCCCATGAGTGCCCGAAGCGGGTCTTCTTTAAGTGCCGCCATGTCAGCAGTCATGCTACTTAAATGCATGGTTGCATTAACGATAGTGAGATGCGACTGACGTACTTCTTGAGGCACTGGGAGGCGAATAAGGGCGTCACCCATTGCCGCGTAAGCCTTGCTGTAGGCAGAAACCTTCGCTAGTGCAGCATCGTCTCCTCGTATCGCATCCTGGAAGTAAGCAAGCTCGTTGCGCGCACTTATGGAGCTCGAAACGGTGTTTGCCGCAATAGCTGCCTCCGCCTCCGCCGCGTATGCAATAAGAGCTGCGCTTCCGGAGTCTCCCGAAACACGAACATCAGCAAGGGTATAGCGGTCTTTCTCGACAGCACTTGCAGAAAGCTCCGCAACCCCTTTCTGCACAAATGCAACAATCTCCTCCTGGCTCGGAGGGGTACCTGTGCGATTCAAAAGATATTGCTTGAGGAGTGTTTGAGCGAAACGGTCGGTGAGAGAAGATGGAGCACCAGCAGTGCCGGGGATAGAGTTCGGATCGGTGGGTTCTTTTTCGGCGCGCACGGTAACTCTCGGCTCAATAAGTCCCTGTGCAACCGCTTCCCCATCAACAATACCTACCCTAAACGACTCGGGGTTAAAGGGATCAGTCCCGTACAGCGCTTCCTGCCAATCAGGAAGCCCGTCACTGTCGCTATCCTTTGCTGCATATTCGCGAAGGAGCTCTTCAGAAGACTGCGCACCAACGATGCGTGTTAGGCCGAAGAAGGGGTTTGGTCCGGTCGAGAGATAGGTGCCTCCCACCATGAGAACGGCTAGTAACGAAGCGGCAGCGATGCGGAGTGTACGGGTAGAATGAGCCATAATTCAGTACCAAAATAATAGCACGCAGGCTCATCCCCCCTTCATCTACCTATAGAGGTATGTGTGCATTAGTACACGAGGTTTTATGGAGACTTCAGTTCTCTCGTAAGCACTTTCCAGGTGTCGAGCGAGAGATCTTCTGCACGCACATTTGCGTCGAGTGCGGCGGCGTTAAACGCGTGCGCAACCATCTCCTTTGAGAACTTCTCTTCGAGATTCTTCGCAAGACGCTTTCGTTTGTGTGCGAATCCGGCACGGATAACCTCAAAGAACCGCTCTTCCTCGGTAGCGTCAGTAAACCCAGTGCGGCTAATGTTTCCAATACGCAGGACGGCCGAATCAACGTTCGGCGCTGGTTTGAAGGCGCCACGAGGCACGGTAAAGCAATAGTTCGGCTGTCCATACACCTTTACGGACAGCGATAAAAGGCTTTCTTTCTTCTCGCGTGCGATGCGTATCGCTACTTCCTTCTGGATGAGAAGCGTCATAGACGCGGGCTGATTCGAAGCGGTGAGGAACTGCCGGATAATCTCGCCGGTTATGTAGTACGGGATATTCGCAACCAAATGGTATGCACCTTTGATGCTGGTGGTATCAAAATTTCGTATGTCCGCGCTTTCAAGCGTAAGTGTTCCCTCCTCTACTTCGTTCGCGAATGTCGATTCGAGCTCTGGGATGAGCGCATAGTCTGCTTCAATGGCAATAACACGCATGCCGGCATTGAGTAGCTCGCGTGTCAGCATGCCGGTCCCGGGACCAATCTCAAGTACCTTTGCTGCCTCCGGAAGGAGTGCGGCACCAACAATACGCTCGGCAGTCTGCCGATGCATGAGGAAGTTCTGTCCGAGGGATTTCTTGGCGAGCATACTAGATGTATATCGTACGCTCTCCGTAGAGTTCGTCCCCTTCTGAGAAGGTGATAAGTCCTTCGTCGATGTCGCGGATAAACATCGAAGGTTCCGACGCGAAATCGGTACCGTAGATACGGCGAACAGTCGCGAGCGTTAGGTTAAGTTTTCGCTTTGCGCGCGTAACCGCAACATAGAACAAGCGTCGCTCCTCTTCCTCGTCCCGCTGCTCCCCTTCTCTTGCCTCATGCGGGAAGAGTCCTTGTTCCATACCGGTTACAAAAACCGTATCAAACTCAAGACCCTTCGCGGCATGGACCGTCATGAGGGTGATCCCGGTTGTGCCTGGTGCGTCGAGCTCGTCCTGATCTCCTGCTAACGCAGACTCAGCCAGAAACGCGGCAATCCCCTCTTCTCCTGGTATGCCGTCAAACCTGCTAGCTAAGGTGGCGAGCTCTTTCGCGTTCTCAAGGCGTTCTGCATCCTCTTCCCCGCCCTTCCGGAGTGCCTCAGCAAGTCCGGAGCGTTCAATCACGAGCTTTACGAACTCGCTCGGCACCGCAATCTTTGAAAGCTCGTTCAATTCCATAACGATACTCTCGAACGCGGCTACTTTCTTAACTTCTGCGGGCTTCAAGGTGTCACGCTTCCCATCTATAAGCTTGCCGAGCGTTACCTTCCCTATGCCGCGGGTAGGTGCCTGCACAGCACGAACGCGATCCACTTCTCGCTCAGGATCAAGTGCGAGCCTGACCCACGCAAGCACGTCTTTGACTTCCTTGCGGTCAAGGAATCGCGTGCCAAGGACTTTGTACGGAAGACCTTCCGACAGAAATGCCTCCTCAAGAGCACGGGACTGAAAGTTCGTACGAAACAGGACAGCGATTTCTTCAGGAGGAACACCTTCACGTATTGTTTTCTTCGCCTCGCGCGCTACCCACCGAGCTTCACTCTCCGCGTTACGTGCAATATGCAGGCGTATCGGTTCCCCGTCTGGGTTATCCGTTACGGCATGCTTGTCCTTACGGTTCTGATTCTTCTCAATTATTTGGTTTCCTGCGGCAACGATTGTTTTTGTTGAGCGATAGTTATGCGCAAGCACGATTGTCTTTGCGTTTGCATACTGCTCTTCGAACTTGAGGAGGTTTTCGATAGTAGCGCCGCGCCAGGTGTAGATAGTCTGGTCGATATCCCCCACAACAAATAAGTTGTTGTGGACTGCCGACAGATATCCGGCAAGCTTGCCCTGCAGTTCGTTGGTGTCCTGGAACTCGTCCACATGCACATGGCTATAGAGTTGCTCCGCTTCTTTGCGGATGTCTTCATGCTCTCTGAGAAGACGCACGGGTAAACAAATAAGATCGTCGAAGTCGAGCGCTTTCTCCTTCCTGAGTATCGCTTCGTACTTAGGCCACACTTCAGCGATAACACGAGACTGGAAGCTCTTTTGTGCGTATTTCTCTCGGAATGCTTCAGGCGTTGAGCCCTCCCCCTTCTCTTTTGAGATACGAGACAGGACAAAGTTTGGATTCATCTCCTTCGGATCGATACCCATGTCCTTCAGGACCTTTCGTATGGCGGACTTCGAGTCGTCCCGATCAAATATTGTGAAATAGCGGGTGATGCCAATGCGATTGCCGTATCGCTGGAGAATGTCTCGCCCAAGACCATGGAACGTAGCCACAAATGGGAGCGGACTATCTCCAAGGCGGTGTGCGAGGCGTTCGCGCATCTCGCGGGCGGCCTTGTTGGTGAAGGTAACAGCCAGAATTCGGTTAGCTGGAACCCCTTCCTTTATAAGATGATAGATACGGGTAGTTAAAACCCGGGTTTTGCCCGATCCGGCACCGGCCAAGACCGAGACCGGACCCTCGGTGGCTAGGACGGCTTCCCGTTGCGCGTCGTTGAGGCCATCGAGGTGCTGCATGCTCCCCCAACTATACCCGAAATCGGCTTTCAACACCCTCTTTTTGGATGGGTTGACCCCACCTCAGGAGCGTTTATACTACCTTCATCGAACGATTGTCTGATACGCAAGAGATGGCTTACCTAAGCCGTTTTTGTATTCTGAAGAAACGCTGAAAATCCCCTGTTTCCCCTATAATTGAACCCAATAAACCTTTCGGTCCCACAGCACAGGCTGCAGACCTTAACACATACTGGATTCCTGGCGCTCTAATCGCCGCAAGCCTCCTTTTGGGGATAGGAATCATGTTCATGCCACGCGCCGCCGGCGCATTCTGGCCTTTTTCTATAACACGCGCATCGGACGGTACTTCGACCGTACCCATGGTCCATGACAGTAGCCTTGATCTGCTTCAGGCAGCCGTTAACCCTGACCCAAATCCTGCCAAGGGCCGTGGTGGCATTACAACAACTGGCGGGTCGGCGCTTATCGCCTATACGGGCCCAGACGGTACTATTGCAGACATTGATCGCACCACCTCCTCTGGTCGCATCTCTACGTATACCGTTCGTGAGGGAGACTCCCTCTCGGAGATCGCAGACATGTTCGACGTATCGATGAATACGATCCTTTGGGCAAATAACCTCTCCAATAAGGGTGCCGTACGCCCAGGCATGACTCTTGTTATCCTTCCGGTGTCCGGTATCCGTCACGAAGTAGTATCGGGCGATACTCTCGCGACCCTCGCAAAGCGCTACAACTCTGACGCTGACGAGATTGCTTCCTATAATGGCCTTTCTCGTGCTGGCTCCCTTACTGCCGGCGACACCGTTATCATCCCTGGTGGCGAGATTGCTGAAGTTAAGGCTCCTGTAAAGAAGTCAGTTGCAAAGGCCACGTCAAAGATTAAGACTGGAGGCAGTTTTGGTGCTGTGCGTGGTACCGGAAACAGTTCAAGTGCAGTATCGGGCGGCTTTGCAAACCCTGCCCCGTCCGGTCGTGTGTCCCAGGGTATCCACGGCTGGAACGGTGTTGACCTTGCAGCGCCGCAGGGCTCTTCGGTTAATGCTGCTGCTGGCGGTACGGTCATTGTCTCGCGTGTTGGTGGGTGGAACGGCGGATACGGCAACTACGTGGTTATTGATCACGGAAACGGCGTACAGACCCTTTACTCGCACATGAGCACTAATGCTGTATCGGTTGGTGAGACAGTCTCCCGTGGCCAAAACATTGGTACGGTTGGAAACACCGGACAGTCTACCGGCTACCATCTCCACTTCGAGGTTCGTGGCGCGAAGAATCCATTCGGTTCCTAGAGTACAGATAAAAGAAAACCCCGGAACTTGTCCGGGGTTTTCTTTTTGTGTTCCTTACGCTGCTACTGGCTCGACCGTAACTACGTCTTCAACCACCCGCCCTTTCAGGGCTTGGTATGCATATACCATAGCGATGAACGAGATAGGAATGGTAACGAAGAGACCAACGAGAAGCGCAAGCAACCCGAGAATGTTTAGAACAACGAGCGAGAGTGAAAGCTGAAAGAGCTTCCAGCGGTTTCCCTTGGTGAGCGCCATACTGCGCTTGATCGCATCAATCGGACCGAGTTTTTCCTCAATGACAATGTAGCCGACGAACGCAAGCATGAGGCCAACGATAATGCCGGGAACAATAAGAAGAATAAGACCTCCGAGGATCATGAGGCCTGCAAGGAGGCTTGTGCCGAGGAACTTCCAGAATGGATGTGGATGCCAGAGGTCCTTAAGGGATACGTCTTCTGGCTTGTCATGCGCGCGTAGGAAGAATGCGGTTTCTCCCATGCTAATGAGAAAGGACACACCAATACCAAGTGCCATAGAAACAAGCCCAAGCATGAGTGCGGCCATGTCTCCGTTCAACTTGCCGGCCTCCTCAACTAGGGTTTGCACGAGATTTACGGCGACGTTGATAAGGAATAGAAGAATTCCTGCCTGTACGAATATCCATGGTCGGGACTTAAAGGTATTCCACCCATGGGTAAGCGCCTCCTTAACAGAAAAAGTATTCATAGTTAGCCGTTCATGTGTGTCTTACAGGTTGCAGCAGCAGGATCAGCCTCAAGACGATCCTCTTCGATTACCTCGTCACCTGCGACACAGGTGCCGTACATACCGTCCTCGATTCTTGCAAGTGCAGCGACTACGTCGTTATAACGATGCTCGAGGTCTGTGAGGATGGCGGCATTGTTGCCGAACTCCTCCATTTGGTCTGCACGATCGTTTGGATCTGCCTCAAGACCGGTCTCTTCAGGGGTAGCTTCCCAGTCGTTTGGGTTACTCGGGTTCTTTCGGCCAACGGTGGCAAGTTCTGCTTCAAGTGCTGCTTTCTCTTCGATTAAACGTGCGCGGAATTGTTCGATT
>JALHML010000010.1 GCA_022844065.1 Minisyncoccota bacterium
GGGAAATGAAACATGGTCCATTGGCTCTGATTGATTCCGAGTTCCCTACCATCGCACTCATGCCACTAGATTCAGTCTACGAGAAAACTCTTTCAAATGTTGAGGAGATTAGGGCGCGTTCAGGGAAGGTTATTGTTGTTACAACCGAAGGATCTGAACCTACATGGACTACGGAATGTATTACGGTCCCACAGACACACGAGGCACTTTTACCAATCCTTACGACTCTTCCGCTTCAACTCTTTGCGTACTACACAGCACTTCAACGAGGACTTCCGATTGATATGCCGCGGAATCTCGCTAAGTCCGTTACGGTTGAATAGAGACAACAAAAGCCCCAAAGGGCTTTTGTTTGATGCGCGCCCTAGTGCACGCTGTTGGAACCAAGATACGGCTGAGACTGGCCGATAACAAGCACATATTCATTCCCGAGCTCTGTGGAACATGAGGCCTAATATGCGTTCAACTGCATCTACGCACGAGGAGGCAGCCATCGCCTCTGGGGCATACCGAGCATGCGCTTCCTTTACCATCTTGTTATGTTCTGCCTCAAGTAACTTGGCATTCGCCTCCAGTACCTCAAGGTCTGTACCTGAAACGCTCCCTGAACCAGAGTGCTGTGCAACCAGATACCTGAAACGCTCTTTTCGTGTCTTGAGTTCCGCTGGAGCGCCTTCTCGAAGAACTTGATCGAGGAGCTCACGTGCCGCATTAATTGCATGTCTAGGAGCGTCGTCCGAAGTACGAGCAACGGCATCCTTCATGCCACGCCGGAGCTCGACAAGATGAGGCGCAATTGCAATCAGGCACTCATCTATATCGTCACGCAGGTCACGAGTAAGCCAGTCTCGCCCGAGAGTAGTAATAGACACCCATCCTTCCGGATCTGTTAGGTCAGCATACGTAGGTTCAATGTAGCCATCTCTTCTTAGCTCATCGAAGCTTCTAGCAGCAGCTGCTCGGTCTGCACTACTGAATTCGACGTCCATGTGCCACTCCAGCTCGCCCTGCTGCATACCTGCACGTCCTATGAGGTTCATTTTGTGAGCACTCCTTTGGGGCATACCCTCATCTTCTGCCATTCGGCTCCCTTCTGGATAGCGCCTGGACAAGAGCTCGAGAATGGCTCTTTTATAATCATCGTTTCTCATGCAGTGCTCGTGTTCCGTTTTAGGCACTTACTCTGCAGGAATTTCTTCGTAAGTATCTGGTATGAGGCTGTCCCTGTAGGTCTTTACGATGAAAATGACCGCATTGGTACTGCCCGTAAGGGAATGGTTACGCTCATCCTCAATAATATCGTCAGCAAAAAGCCGTTCAATTTCCGCGAGGATGTGCTGTCGGCCTTCAGTGCTAAGGCGATACGAAATAGGCCCAGTTGGATTCTCTGTCTCAGGAGCATCCCAGAAAAGAATTGGGAGCTGTCCAGCAGACATACTGATTAGCTTGAATGCCTCTTTCTGTGCTGAATTAAAGGCTGCCATCTGGTACTGGAACTCGGCGAGGTCGGGGTTTATAGGGTCGACTGTTCTAAGAAACTGAACGAAATCACTTTCCGCTTGTGTAAGATTGCTCAGTCCAACAAAAAGACCCATCCCAACCATGCTTATCACTTCGTTATCGCTGTCTGCTAACTTCTGGGCTCGGGGCAAGAGATCATCAATGGTGCTTTTGTCCACCAAGGACTCGGTTGTCATTTGAATGATCAGCACAGAAGTGGAGTCAGGCTCCACTGAACTACTGGTGTCCTGTGTTACGAAGTACAGCTGATCGAGCAGTGCAAGGATCTCGTCTGTTGCTTCTAGTACTTCTGCTTCAGAGAGCTCTTGCCCATATGCATACGAGCTTGAGGTGGCTACTTGCTGGCCCTGGGGTGCACTTACTGTGGGTGTCGATGCCATCGAATACCAAGCAAAACCTCCTGCCAGGACGATGAGTCCGACTGCTATTAAGATTTTTTTGTTGGGTGTCATGGGGTAGATTTTTTAACTCCCTCCCTCTGGACTAATCTTGCGACGCCCCAGAAACTCCTCACGTGCACGGCGTGCGGCTTCTGGCGCAACGAAAAGCTCTGCGACCACTTCAGCAAAGATCTCGTGCAGGTATTCAGCATCTTCTGGCTCGAAGAAAAGGAGATCGGGATCTTCGTCAGGATGTGCGCCTTGGTTCCCAGCCTCTTTCAGGATATAGGCGTTATTTGCAAAGTCCTGAGTAAGAGGAATGCCGAGCGGATTCTCTACTCCACGAAGTGAGCGGAGCTCGTTCGCAAGATTACCTGGCGTTGCACCTAGTACCTGACGTGTGATTACCTGGAGAGCACGACGCAACATTGCAGCTGCGGCCATCGGCGCATTCGCATTGAGACTACGCACTGCTTCCTTGTAGGCGGCACGGAGTTCAGGAGGATTGTCTGGAATGCCCTCGATCTCTTCCGTCTCGCTTGGTATGGCATTGAGAAGGAATTTTCTTTCCTCTCCTCGTTCCGAACTGAGCAGCTCGACAACAAGCCATATCTTGTGCTGACCGCACCCTTGAATCGGGCAGCTAAAAACCAGCACCTTTGGTTTGTCTCGAACGATCCTCTCTTCACTACCACTAAAGCTCGTTACGAGGCGCGTAGCAGGGCGAAGTGTCTGCAGCCTAAACGCTACATCTGTGTTACAGCTCGAGCAATAGCCACTCATGTGACGATCATCGAGAAATCGATCAGTTACGTCCGGGTAGTTCTCTTGCACGTATGCACTAAATTCCGCCTCGTCAATCATGGTTAGTATTGTCCCACGTTAAGTGCATTGCACAACCCAGCAAAATCCGGTGTTCGTGCAGCAGCAGCACGGCACCCATGAGGTCAAGGTGGCCGCTCTGAAAAGAGGACTTATATAGGGTAAGCCCATGGACTGGAACAAACTCAAGGAGGAGAAGTGCCCGGGGTGCGGAGCCGCGTTAGTCAAAGTACAGATGTACGTCTGTCGCTTCTGTGGCTTTCGAATTAGATACGGTAAGGCCTACGAGATCACGGGCGGAGTGATGGACCTACAGAAAGCAGCGGATGTTCTGCTGGGGATGGCTAAGCGCAAGAAGAAGCGGAAATCTAAGCACCGCACAGGGCGGAGCCGGCTTCAGCGAAAGAAGATCTGAACGAGACGATTTTCGTCGAATACGGTCGCTACTACACACATTCAGGCTCCACAGAACGCACGGATGGTCTTTGAGAATCCTGTCTGCATGGAAGCCCTTTTGGACAGGAGGGGGAGCTAGCGGGTGCCGGAGGCAGTATCGCTAGTTGATCCTGACGCTGTGGTCCGTTGTTTCTCGGAGCGCCATAACCCTCTCTCTCGCTATCCGGCATTACAGCCGTTCTTTTCGGTGGCATCCCTGGATTTGCTCCAGGGGTAGTTCCCCTCCGTAGCGTGTGCATGTGAACGTTAAGAGCCAAGATCGCCGTTCACAGAGGCCTGTATCCACCTTTCGGTGTCCCTCATGGAGCTTCGATTCCGTCGAAGCCGCGTCAGGTACAGCCGCTGAATTTAACCGCATCCAAGGGCGGGTCCAGCATTCGCGTCCCACACCCCTTAGCGCTCCCGGGCTTAGCCCAATGCTCTGGCGTTTTATTATCGGCCCAGGCATCCCACCTTCGATGGAAGATAGAGATACTTTGCCTGAGTACCCATTTGGTGCCGCGGACGCGGCCAAGTATCACTCCTGGGACCCCGCAATAGCCACGGGACTCCAAACCGAACCACCCCCCTCCCTATCAATGACTCGTCGTGTGCATTTATCAATAACCATAGATGCATATGACAATCGAGCCGATTACGGCGCAGGTATGGTGCGACCGCGCGGAGGAGTTCGTGGATACCCATGAATTCATCGGGTACGAAGTGCGAGCGAATGACGGCACCCTTCTCGGTACCGGAGAGACCCGAAACGAGGCGCTTCGCGCTGCCCGGGAATACATCGTGCTCCCTGCAAGGAGACTGACACACGCATAGGCACGCGAGGATGCGCCCTCGCCTCGCACAGGCCTAGGAGTGCGGGGCGAGGGACGGAAACGGCATGCCTGCTGCTTTCGTTTCCTCGCGCAGGACGGAACGGGTTGCTTTGCGGCCTTGCTTTGAACGGATCGGCAGGCGTTGTGTAGCGTTGATCGCGGCTTGAAAGGAAGACCGTGTCGGTTCTTGATCCCGCTTTCGAGGCATCGAAGGCGGGGATGAGGGACTACGCCTTCTCGAAAAGTGACCTGAAGGTTGAACCGGCTATCACTCCCATAATCACAGCGAATACGACGTGCCCAAGCAGAAGGAGATAGTGTCCTGTCATCAAATCTGTGTACGCCTCAAGGATATTGGTAATGAAGAAGTACAGAGCAACTAGTCCTATTAGCCCCCAGAGTATCTTTTGCATAATTTAGTCTTCGTAGTGAGTTGACTCGCCATCCTCATCTTTACCGAATACCCAGTAGCGATTTCCGTTAGGTAGAATCACACTTACGTGTCCCCCCTGCCAAAGGTGACAGAGCAGGTCTTCGTGCCTATCCATTGCTTGAACGGCTGACCTAATAGCATGAGCATAGAGCTTCTTCTGTACGTACCAAAGTGCGGTAAGGGTAAGTGTTAGAGCAGCCAGCCACGTTGGCCCACTGAAAAGTGAGTAGACCAGGCCGATGATCACTAGCGCTATGAGCGCGCTTCTTATGGGGCCCCACATCATTCGTCCACTTGGGTGGAAAATGAAGAATGCAACGATGATCACAGGAATCCAAAGCAGTTGAATCCATGCGCCTGTCACTATCGAGAAGCCAATGAATCCAAGGAAAGCCAAGTAAGGAATGAGCGCTAAAGCTGTTGCGTAGTTTCTTGCTCCTTTTGGCGAGTGGTATCCTCTCTGAGATATCCAGTCCAGAGCAATTGCGTGATCGATTGTGAGATATACACCCTGAGCTCTCCCCTCTCTGAACTCTCGGAAGGAATCAAATGGAAAATGGTCCAGCTCCTCAACTTGTTCAATGTCCTTACGTCTCTCTTTCATAAGATTAGTGCTTGGGTGCGTTGGGTTCTAGTTTTGCAGACGCAACGAGCAGCAGGATGCCGGCAATGATGTCGGGGATCACCCAAGTCTCCTTATCGAGGTACACCGGTGCTATCGGATTGAAGAGAACCGCTACTGCGCCGAGCACCCACACCCAGGCAGCGCGTTCAGTCGTGAAGGCTGTGTAGGCACCGTACGCAGCCGCGATGCACACAACGATACGCAAGACCTGATAGTAGCCGTAGGGCCATATGGGAGGCACCGCAAGGAGCAGCATAACGCCTGCAAGTATCAGGAGTGGGCGCAGATAGTTCATGTGCTAAGTATAGGCCTTCATGAAGGTGCCGAGGACGTGTTGCGTTGATAGCATCATATCGCGCCTGCTCTAATGAGATCCCGGAAGAAGGCATTCATGGTTCTGTATCCCTCGGCTCTCCTTTTGAAGGCGTCATGCTCGCCATTATTGAAGCAATGCCATATGAATCGGTCGCACCGGTCGCGCAACTGCCATGGTAATGGGTAGTCATTCTCTCCAAACCCAAATCCATGCCACTCTTTTAGAAACGACTCGTCCAACGGGTAATCATCGTATTGTAGTGCTGTCTTGAAGAGCACTGGCATTCCCTCTTCTGGACCAATCCCACGCTCCATGAGCCCCTGCGCAATCGTAAGGTTCGCCGCGTACGTGGAGTTTCTTATTTCCTTCTGTCCTTCTTCTCCCAGCCCGTTCCACCAGCTAACGTCCGCTTCAGTCACGCCTTGCTCCCTTAGGTAGTCGGGTACCATTTCCATGTTCCTTGGTCAGAGACAGCTGCTAGCTGCACGATCCTCCGACGTAACCAAGGAGACCACCACAGCGCTCTACGTTTGATGACTTCTTTTCCGTAGTACGCGGCGGTATCTCGATTTCTGCATCAAGATCCATTCCTTTGACTCGGAGTGTGCTGACCTGTTGGCAGTACTTGAACTCGCCTTTAGAGTCAGTCCGGTCTTTAAGATTCCCGCGTGCGGTATTCCCCTTTGATGTTGCGAGGATGCCGGATACGGCTACCTTAAACTTCTTTGCTGGCTTCCCGGCGGTGTCTTCAATACGGATGGTGCTGCACTCCCCTTTTGTTCCTACGAGAGACGCCTGGTACTCCCTCTTTGCTGTGAAGGAATCGTAGAAATCGTCGTAGCCCTTCTTGTCTGCGGAGCGGGCTGTGAGTTTGAAGTCGTACTCCTGGGACGCAGAGAGGTCACTGATGGTAACGATGTGCTTGGTGCCTAGTCGTGACTCATAGACCTTGCCTTTGCCGTTTCCAAGCGCGAGACGACTCTCTGCAGGGAGAGTGGTTGTCCAAGAGACGGTGGCGACGTCGCCGTCGACTTCGCTGCGCACATTCTCTATCTCAAGCGTACCAGCTGCGACGGATGCGATGCCTCCATTCAGTTTGGCTTCGAGCTCTGCGACTCGTTGAAGCAAGAGGCGCACTTGCTCACGGAGCTGCGTCTCGGTTTTGGATGCCGCAAAGAGAGGGCTTGGCAGAAGGAGTGCTCCTGCGAGTACTAAAGCGAGCGTGTATTTGGTCCAGGTCATAGGCGTTGGCTAAGCCACTAATGCCCTGGCGAGAGACTCCGTATGAAAAACAGGAATCCCGCCACCAGGAAGGCGCCTTTCGGCCACCCCTGCCAAGGTTTCCCTTGGTAACGCAACTAACGCCCTGATGACGGGATTTCTACTTGTTAGTTGCGTTTTCAAGCCATACCGACGATCGAGACCGGCGGGTTAGGCTCTGCCCTTGCGGGCTTACGTATTTAGTTGTCGCACTCCCCTTAAGTATAGACCTGACTTGCCACCGAGGGAACACCTCCACGGCGCAATAAAACTCTACCAATTGACCCACAGCCTGGTGGCTTAGGTTCTTTCTATTGGTAAGCCTGTACCTCTATTCAGGAGGGGGTACTTAATCGATGAGGGTGGGGTTGAATGAGAATCTCTGTTTGCCACATCCTGCCTCATCGCTACTATGAGACGAGAAGTTCCTCGACAGCTACATACCCGATTAATTAGCAGATGAGAGCGCCACAGGGCGCACAGAACCCATGGGAATATATCACTCGTGCTTTGATACCCCATATACACAAAATCCAAATTTACATATCCCATATCCGGTCGAGCGTGCGCCAAGTGATTCACCTCGATCATGCGCCTGACGGCGGCACAGGCAAAAAAATTTCAAATCTTATATAAGAATCGGTTTGGCATCCAACTCAGTGACCAAGAGGCGGCTGAATACGCCGCCCGCCTTGTGCGCTCAGTAAAGTTCGTCTACGAACCAATGACGCTGGTAGAGCAGGACTACGTGCTCGCGCGCCAACAAGAACTCCTCGGACGAAGGACCGTAATAGAGTAGCCCATACGACTCGTATTTCGGGCTCTTCAGTGCGCCTTATTCACTAGCCGTAAACCGGTCTTATCTCAGGAACCATGAATACCAAAAAGTCTCCCAGATACTTCATTTATGCCCGCAAATCGTCAGAGTCGGACGAGCGTCAGGTACAGTCGATTCCTGTTCAAATCAAGATCCTGACTGAACTTGCGCGTGACTTCAAACTCAAGGTAGTAGGTCAGCCATTTGTGGAGACCAGGTCGGCCAAAGAGCCGGAGGGTCGACCTATCTTCGAGGAAATGATGGCGCGCATCGAGGCAGGCGAAGCTGACGGGATAATAGCGTGGAAGATTGACCGCCTCTCACGCAACCCAATAGACAGCGCACGTATCCAGTGGAAGTTGCAGGAGGAGGTTATCCAATCCATCCAAACAGTTGGTCGTGAGTACTGCCCTGACGACAATGCGCTCATACTGAGCGTCGAGAGCAGCATGGCGAATCAGTACATCCGCGACCTGAGCAAGAACGTAAAGCGTGGTTTGAACAGTAAGGTAGACAAGGGGTGGCGTCCAGGCTCTGTGCCGCACGGCTACTTGAACACCAAGTTCCCGGAGCGTGGCACGAACTACATCATCAAAGATGAGCGTGACTTCCTCATAATCCGCAGGGTATGGGACATGATGCTCTCCGGGTGCTACGGACCGGAGGAGATACTCGACACCCTGAACAATGAGTGGGGCTTCAGAACAAGAAGGACGAAGAGGCGCGGCGGCGATCCACTCTCAAAGAGCGGTTTGTATCGAATGGTTACCAACCCCTTCTATGCGGGATGGCTGGCCTATGGGGACGTGTTTAAAAAAGGAGAGCACGAGCCAATGATTACTGATGCAGAATTTGATCGCGTACAGGTCCTCCTTGGGCGCTACGGCAAGCCACGACCGCAAAGATACGAGTACGCCTATCCGGGACGGATTACGTGCGGTGAATGCGGCGGCTTCGTATCAGCGACCTTCAAGGAGAAGTACATTAAGTCGAAAGACGAAGTAAGGACCTATGTTCTCTACTACTGCACCACGGCACGTCGCCATCCAGACAAGTGTAGCCAGGACCATTACACCAATCTAAATTCCATAGAAAAACGCATCGAGGAAGAACTCGCTTCCGTGACCATACTTCCTGAATTCCATGAGTATGCTCTCGATGTACTTGAAGAAATGGCGTCAGAGGAACATGTGGCCATGAAGGCAGTTGAGGATAAGCGACAAGGGACGCTCAAGACGCTCAAGACACGCCAAGAGGAGCTGCTCAATATGCGTCTCAAGGGACTGCTCGATGATGAGGAGTATCTTGCGCAGAAGAAGCAAATAAAGTCCGAGACAGCCAAAATTGAAGCGGGCCTGAAACAGCCGCAGAACGGCAAAGGATCGTGGGTCGAGCTTACTAAAGAGACCTTCGACTACGCTCTCTACGCGCACCGCAAGTTCCTCAACGGAGGACCGAAAGTGCGCCGAGAGGTACTTGAAGGGCTCGCCGGTTTGAACTGCAGCTTAAAAGACCACGAGCTAAACATTCAGGCCGTGGAATGGTTGGTACCCATACAAAACGACTATCCCGCCATTGAGGCGGGATATCGTCTGCTTGAACCAGATTTGTCGCGTACTTCTGGGACGGAAAACGCTTTTGAGCATTTTCGTCCCGTTGTGCGCGGTCGACGAGACTTGAACTCGCAACCTCCCGCGTGACAGGCGGGTGCTCTAACCAGTTGAGCTACGACCGCAAATAAACATCCGCAACCGCGGATATTGAGCACTTTATATGGTTTTAGGCGGCGTCGCAAGCCTTCCCTCTTAGTGCTGGTGGGAGGACTTGCACCTCCGACCTTAGGTTTATGAGTCCTATGCTCTAACTACCTGAGCTACACCAGCGTCTACGCACAGTACTATAGGGACCGTCCTGGTTCAACATTTATATCAGCAAGAGCAACCTCGGCCTTCTTGATGTCTTCTGGATAGCCAATTGAGATCCAGAGAGGTTGGCGTACAACGTATGCGGGATATTTTGCTGCGAACTGAGTAAACGAGTCCGTTAGATAGTATTCTCCGTTTTCGTTTCGCGGCGCTGGGAAGTCGAAGATCCGCTCGTCAAGCACCATTGGCCCTGCATACACGAGATTGCTTTCAGGGTGTTGTGGCTTCTCGACAATCTTCTGCATAGTCCCGTCTGGATTCACATACACGACACCAAACCGTTCTGGGGTTAGACTCTCGGCAACAAGAAGGCCACTCGGTTTCTCAATGAGTTCTCTGAGCGCCTCTGCTCCATGAATGTCGTCGCCGAACATAAGGAGGAACCGCCCAGAAAGGAAGGGTCGCGCTAGAGACAACGCATGGCCAGTTCCAAGCGGTTCTTTTTGGACAACATAGGCAATTGAGCGATCTTTATAGAGGCTGCCGAAATGGTCCTTGATCATCTCGCCCTTGTAACCGATGACCAGGATAACGTCTGTTACTTCCTTTGGAAGCGCATCAATAATGTGTTCAAGGAGCGGCCTTCCCGCTACTTTAATAAGAGGTTTCGGGCGCTCAAACGTAAGCGGCTGCATGCGCTTACCTTCTCCCGCAACAAGTATAACGGCTTGCATAGAAATAGGGGCCCTGGTGGCTATAGCCTTAACCTTGCGGCAGGACGCCACTATTTGCAATGGCAGCTTTAAGCACGCCTGGTATCATTCCCTCATGATATCTAAAGGCCTATATGGACTCGTTCTCGGCGTGTTGCTATTTGCTCCTGCACTTGCAACGGCACAAGAACCCTCCGAAAGTACATTCCCCGCTGTGGAACAACAGCGTCTTTTGAAGGCTCGTGTGCTCGAGGCCTCTCCTTCTACAAAAAAGGTGGTTGAGGGTACTAGCATAACGACGAATTCTCAAACTCTCACCATTGAAGTTCTCGAAGGAGAAGACGAGGGACGGACCGTAACCTTCGAGAATGATTTCACTCAGCTTGAAAAAGGAGACGTGTTTTATGTGCGACACATTGTAGGTGGGTTCCATCTTGAAACCTGGGCCGTATCAGATCCGTACCGACTGGATATTCTTCTCTGGATTGGATTAGCATTTCTTCTCTTGGTGTTCCTTTTTGGTGGACTCCAGGGTATTCGTGGAGTTGCCTCTCTTGCAGGAAGCCTTGTCCTGATCTTCTATCTTCTTCTGCCGAGCATCCATAACGGTATCTCTCCTATCCTCGTATCGCTTGGCGTGGCCTCGCTCATAATCCTTGTTGGTTCCTACATCACGCACGGCTTTAACCGCACAACAACTGCCGCCATGCTCGGCATGATAGCTACTATCGTCATAACTGGTATCGCCACATACTTAGCCATTGATCTCGCGCAGCTTTCTGGCTTTACGTCTGACGAAAATGTCTACCTAAACTTCAACACCGAAGGACGCATCGATATGGTTGGTCTCTTGTTCGGCGGAATCATGATTGGTCTTCTCGGTGTCCTCTATGACAGCGCCATTGGACAGGCCGTAGCCGTTGAGGAACTGTATCGTGCAGGCGCAAACTACACTCGAAAACAGGTGTATCTTCGAGGACTACGTATCGGCCACGAGCATATTGGAGCACTCGTTAACACTCTCGCTATCGCCTACGTGGGCGCATCGCTTCCTCTCCTCCTTCTGTTGAAGCAATCAACAGCAAGTCCGCTCTATCTGCTCAATAGCGAGATCTTCGCAACGGAGATCATTCGCATTCTTATGAGCTCGATTGGTATCATCCTCGCAGTCCCTGTTACAACCTTAATTGCAACCTACATGCTCAAGGGCGCACGAGCGTCGGGACTTCACTCGCACGCTAAATAGACCGAAAACTACTTCCAAGTATTTTGCATCTATAGTGCGGTTACGGTATGGATTTCCATGCCCTCCTTCGCAAGAAGAATCTATTATGATTATCTTCTCCACTCTCGCCAGCGTCGTACTCAATAAGTCTTATTCCATTCGTGGATGCAGTAACGCTCGTACGAAAGGAAGATTTTTTAGTTCTAATGTCCGCCGCCTTCTATGATTTTGCCGTCATAGATAGCCTTGCGCTCTTCACCTGAAACTTTGAGGACCCCCCAAATACCTCGGTCAACACGCGAAAGCGCATGATCAACGAGAATATAGTTTCCTGGAACCTGCGTGTCGAACTCGACAACCGTAGCACCGCCCGCCGGCACGAGCGTTGTCTGGACATCAGTGTGCGGTTTGGAAGTTATAGACCCTTCAGTAAATACCCGGTCGAATATT
>JALHML010000011.1 GCA_022844065.1 Minisyncoccota bacterium
CTTACGGACCTCGAAGAGGAGGCTAGGGAGTTCGTGTCCACACTCCACCCAAAACAAGACAGCGCCACACTGGTCACACTCTCAGGAAACCTCGGGGCCGGGAAGACGGCGTTTACGCAGGCGGTTGCGCGGACGCTCGGCGTTACTGATACCGTTACGAGCCCCACCTTCGTGCTTGCAAAATCGTATGAGCTTTCCGGAACGGAATTCTCGAAGCTCGTGCACATCGATGCATACCGTCTTACGGAAGGGAAAGATTTGAAAGCGGTCGACCTGGCAGGGACACTTAAAGATGCGCAGACACTTGTGCTGCTTGAGTGGCCGGAGATGGTAGAGGACGGGCTTCCTCAGGCAGATGTCGCTATAACTCTCACTGTGCGAACGGATACCGAACGCGACATAGCCTATGCCTAAGAACAAAGACACAACCAGGCTCGTGCTTCTCGATGCGCACGCAATTATTCATCGCGCATATCATGCGCTCCCTGAGTTTACGGCGCCTGACGGACAGCCGACCGGCGCTCTCTATGGATTATCGTCGATGCTCCTGCGTATTGCGACTGATCTAAAGCCCGACTACATCGTTGCGTGCTACGACTTAGCAGGACCGACTGTGCGGCACGAGGCATACGAAGAATATAAGGGGACACGCTCATCGATAGACGATGCGCTTATCACACAACTCAACACCTCGAGGAATGTCTTCAAGGCTTTCTGCATACCTGTTTATGAGAAAGCAGGATTCGAGGCGGACGATATCCTCGGCACTATCGTTGAGAAACTGAAGGACGATCCTTCCATTGAGATCATCATCGCGTCTGGCGACATGGACACGATGCAGCTCATTACTGGCAAAAAGGTACAGGTTTATACGCTCAAGAAAGGACTGAATGACACAATCCTCTACGACGAGAAGGCTGTAGAGGAGAGGTATGGATTCTCGCCCGCACTCATTGCGGACTATAAAGGATTACGCGGAGACCCATCGGACAACATTAAGGGTGTCCCGGGTATAGGCGAGAAGACGGGAACTGAACTCATCCAGAAGTTTGGATCAGTTGAGGACATCTACAAGGTAATTAAGAAAGACGAGGCAGCCGTACTGGCTGCTGGTATAAGGCCGCGCATTGTAAATCTTCTCAAGGAGCATGAAGAGGATGCGCTGTTCTCGAAATCACTCGCAACAATTCGTCTTGACGCACCCATTACATTTGCGATGCCTGCTAAGGTTTGGAAGGAGACCATCCTAACTGAAAAACTACTCGCACTTTTCGACGAGCTCGGCTTCCGTTCCCTCAAGCCGCGCGTTAAGTTGCTGCTTGGAGGAGACGACGACACGGAAAACGAAGATGTGCTTGAAGAAGAAGCAGAAGAAGACATCCCACTCGATCGTCTGCAGGAAGCTAAAGTGATGCTGTGGCTTTTGTACTCTGACTTCACGAACCCAACCCTCGACGACATCCTCGCGTACACTAAAGCGAAAGATTTCGACGAGGCGTATACCTTACTTGAGAAGAGTATTGCGGAGACCGGACGCCTGAAGAAGCTATACGACACAATTGAGAAGCCACTCATTCCAATACTTGAAGAAATGAAGCAGTGCGGTGTGCGTATAGATACGAAGGTGCTTGAGACATTGCGAAAGACATATCGCAAAGAACTTGAGACCATAGAAGCCCGTATATACAAGGCAGCAGGGCACGAGTTCAATATAAGCTCGCCGAAGCAGTTAGGTGATGTTTTGTTTGACGAGCTTGATCTCGGCATGAAAGGACAGAAGAAGACCGCAACCGGCCAGCGCTCAACCAAGGAGTCAGAACTTGAAAAGATAAAAGACCTGCACCCAATCGTTTCTGATGTGCTCGAGTTTCGTGGACTTCAGAAACTCCTCTCCACGTATATAGAGGCACTCCCGCCACTTCTAGACGAAGGCAATCGTCTCCATGCGCAGTTCCTTCAAACCGGAGCGGTTACGGGGCGCATGGCGAGCCAGAATCCGAACCTGCAGAACATACCAATACGTACCGATCGCGGACGCGCGATTAGAAATGCGTTCATTCCTAGAGACGGCTATACGCTTGTTGGCATCGACTACTCGCAGATTGAGCTGCGTATTGCGGCAATTCTTTCAAAAGACGAGAAACTCGAAGCGATATTCAAGAGCGGACGCGACGTACACACTGAAGTTGCTGCTGCGGTGTTTAAGGTGCCAGCAGAAAGCGTGGACCGCGAGATGCGCAGGCGCGCAAAGATAATCAACTTCGGGATTCTTTACGGTATGGGTGTAAACGCACTTAAGACACAGCTCGGGACCTCGCTCGCCGAAGCACACACCTTTTATGACGACTACTTCGCAACCTTCGATACACTAGCGAAGTATCTTGAGTCAACGCGCGGATACGCACGGAAACATGGGTATACCAAGACACTGTTTGGTAGAAGGCGTCAGTTCCCGGAGATGAAGTCTTCGTTGCCGTATGTACGCGCACAGGCCGAGCGCATGGCCATTAACGCGCCGATACAAGGAACACAAGCCGACCTCATTAAGCGCGCCATGGTTGAGGTTGATAGGAAGCTTAGGGAGAGTGGAGACCGCGAGGATGCACATCTACTCCTTCAGGTGCATGACGAGCTTGTGTACGAGGTGCGTGCTGAACGCGCAAAGGAACTCGGCACCCATATCAAGGAAGTAATGGAGCAGGCATTTCCAAAAGAGCTCACAAACGGTGTACCGATACTCGCTGACGCAAAACAGGGAGCGAATTGGGGTGACATGCATGCACTATGATTTATCTCTTTCACGGGACTGATACAGGAAAGGCACGGGCAAAAGCATTTGCGTGGATTGCAGCTGCAAGAGCTAAGGCGCCCGATGCCGCATACATCAGACTTCAGGGAAGCCAAATAACCGAAGAAGCATTGCGTGATGCAATAAGTGCGCAGGGACTATTCTTTGCGAAGTCTTTAATACTTCTTGATGATCCATTTTCAGACGAGAGCGCTGGAGAGACCGTGCTCTCAATGCTTGATCTACTCACAGCCTCCGAGAATCCCGTAGGCATACTCGCGCCAAAGTTGCTTGCTGCTCGAGCGAAGAAGCTTGAGGCGGTCGCAACAAAAGTCTTCAAAGAAGACGCTGCCCCAAAGCGAGACAGGGGATTTAATAGCGCGCTTGTGAACGCGCTCGGTAGTAAGGACGGAAAGACGCTTTGGAAAGAACTGGTTAAAGCAGAACGTATGGGCGACGTGCCGGAAGTAACGCACGGCCTCTTGCACTGGAAAGCACGCGACATGATGCAGAAAGGGAATATGAAGTGGGGAAAGGATGGTGCGCGGGCGCTGTCTGTTTTGCTTATTGAACTCTTGTCTGATGCGCGGTCAGGGGATCTTCCGCTTGGTCTCGCGCTTGAGCGATTTGCACTTTCGCTACGATAAGTTCGATCCCTAGTCTGCCACCCGATAGAAATTAGAACCTGCATCTGCTACAGTATTAAGGTACGCGCCTGTAGCTCAGCGGTAGAGCAACGGACTTTTAATCCGCAGGTCGATGGTTCGATCCCATCCGGGCGCACATGGCACCTTCTTTTAAAGAACAATGCATTGCATTGCGCAAACGAGACCACTCGATCGTGGAAATAATGCGCATAACAGGCCGGCCAAAGACGTCTGTATATCAGCACATACGTACTCTTCCTCTAAGCGGGAATCGAATTGAGTCCTATAGAAAGGCGTCAGGACAGCACATACGCCAGTTCGCTGCTGCCAGGAAGGGAAAAAGCCAAAAGCAGTTCACGCCATTCACGAAATGGACTCCGGAGTCCGTACTTCTTGTGGCACATTTGTCATTTGACGGGAATATCCGGCACAGAACCGTTGGGTATAGTAATCGAAGCGAGGCGCTCATCGACCGTGTAGAACATCTCATGGAGAGAATCTACAAGTATCCGTCAAAAAGATCTCTCAATGTTGCAACGGGAGTCTTGCGGACCAGTTATTATAATGTCGCACTCGCGCTGTACTTAAAGAACAAATCAGAGGAGCTGCTTCAGCAGATTAGAAACTCAGATCGTGAGCACAAGCGAGAATTTCTTCGTGCATTCTTTGATGACGAAGGATGCATGGACTTCAAAATCAAAAAGAATAAGCGAAGAATTCGCGGGTATCAGAAGAACATTGAGGTCCTGCACGTAATACGGGCCCTGTTGAAAGATATCGGTATCGATTCTCACATAGAGCTTCCAAACGAAATTGTGATTTCTGGAAAGAATAATCTAAGCGCATTTCAACGCGAGATAAATTTCTCCAAAGGAGTCTGCATAAATGGAAACAGGTCGAACAGTGTGTGGAAGGAGCATCTTGAAAAGCGTGACTTGCTTCAACGAGCCATTAGCTCCTATAAAGTTTAATACGTATAGAAGTCTACCGTCCGGCCTTCAGAGTCAAGAAGCTTAACGGCATCTCTCGAGGATTTCCATAGCTCGGCAGGCCTGCCGCGTGAGTTCTCATACTTGAGATAGATGCGCCAGGTACCCCCGGCGAAGTCTGCGTCGTTTTTGTGATTCTCGACGCATCCATTGTAGGTAAGGTAGTTATCGATGAGTGTAATGCACGCATTCGAAACTCCACGATCGCTCGGAGTACGACAGGACGGTGTGCTACGTACTAAGTTATAGCAGGCGTCGTCTCGAAGCTGATTCCCAGTGTAGTGATTCTGGAATTCTGCGTATGCAGATGGGCATCGATTCGAAAGGCTCGGATAGAATTCCTGGCGACTCATGAAGTATCCCGTACACATATTCTCTTTGAATGAGACCCCAGTTGGAGCTTCACCAGTAACAACGATTGCCTCGTCTCCAGGATTGAGGATGATGCGTCCCATATCGTTCACGCGTCCTGAGCGGGGGAGTGCAGCACCTTCCGGAATACGCGCACCACGTCCGGACGCACCGGAAACCAATCGCCACCCGGTTATATCGATGCTCGTATTGCCTGATGCGCGCAGTGTGACGTACTCGAGATCTGGATCCTCGCTACTGACCCCGCCAATCCCTGCAACACGCACCTGTCCGCGATGTGGAGAGGGATTACTTACGCCCCCTAAGCTAGTACCGCCCGAGAAACTGCCACCAACAATATTGGACCACACACTGCTAGACCTGAAGTCTGCGGCGGGGGTGTCGCCATACCCTTGTTGAATAGTATCAACATCAGTTATTGGTGTGATATAGGGACCAGCGAAAGAGATTGGTTTCGTGGGCCCTCCCGTTGCAAACCAAAGGATAAAGAAGAATGCCAGCACGCCGAGGAAGAAAATTCCGTCGCCTTTCATATTTCTATAGTACCAAGGCTATCGTCGTTTCTTCAGCTCTTCACGCACTACCTGCGCATCGCTCCATGGCGTTCGAGTATCGTTCGCCTCCATAATGTACGGATCAGTACCTTTACCGGTTACAAGAACCGCGTCGCCTGAGCGAGCGAGCGAGAGTGCGTGTGCGATTGCTTCTCGACGATCCATGATAATTAGCGGCTTCTTCTCCATGCCGTCGGCCATGGCATCAACGATCGCACGTGGATCCTCTTCGTACGGGTCTTCGTTTGTAAGGATTACGGTGTCGCAGTATGTTTCTGCAATCTTTCCCATCTCAGGTCGCTTCCAGGTGTCACGCCCGCCGCCCGTGTTCCCAAGAACACAAATCTTTCGGACTGGATATGCTTCGTAGAGCGCTTTTAATGAGTCAGGGGTGTGCGCGTAATCAACGATTGCCTGGAAGTCCTGACCCTCCTCAATGCGTTCGGTACGTCCGGGTATACGGTCGAGTGCTGCGAGTGCATCTGCGATGTCAGTAAGAGGGACGCCGAGGAAACGCGCCGCATGGATAACCGCTAACGCGTTCATAACACTAAAGCTGCCCGGGAGTTTCATGCCAAAGCGAACACCTTCGTACGTAAATGCGACGGTGCCGGGACCATGCACGACGTCGGATACGGTGTCGTATGAGAAGGGAAGTTTCTCTTCGACAGGAAGCGCAAGATATGGCGCACTGCGCTCATCGTCGGCATTTGCAATCATCGCACGCGGTCGCTTCGGAGAACGCGCGAGCTCCTTGCCGATCTCAAGTTTTGCGGCGGCATAATTCTCAAACGAACCATGGGATTCAATATGCTCTTTCTGCAGGTTTGTAAATACGAGTCCATCAAGGAATAGGTAACGATGGCGGTGTTGCCGCACGCTTTCAGATGTAATCTCTACAACTGCATGCGTCACACCTTCTTTTCTGGCTCGTGCGAGAAACGCATGGATGAAGCCACGTCCTGGCATCGTCATTTTGAAAAGGTTTGGTTCCGAGGTGTCTTTGATTGCGAAGCGTATGGTGCCTGCGACTGCAGCGGGGTAACGCACGTGATGCAGGACCGTGAAGAGCATGTCGGAGACGGATGACTTTCCCTTGGTACCGGTTACGCCGATAACGGTCATATGTTTGGCAGGGAAGCCATAGCTTGCTGCAAGTACATAGGCCATCACACGGTGATAGAGCGGGAGGAGTGGCTTCACGAGCGAAGCCGGAAGGACCTTCTTAAGAATGCTAATGATGCGGTTAAGAATTCCGTACATACTATTTGCCGCTCAGCGCAGCCTTCAGTCGGGCATCTTTGCCAACGACGGTTGCGGGTATTTTGCCGAGCGTCGCGCGAGCCTCACGTTCTGTGTAGCCGAGTGCTATAAGCGTATCAAACACTTCCGAGTCGTCTGCGTCCGGTGCCTGGCCCTGGCCAACCTTCTCTGAGAGCTCAACCATGAGCTTCTCCGCAGCCTTCTTTCCAAGACCAATAACACGGGTGAGGTAATCAAGATCGCGTTTGCCGATAGCCCCTTCGAGTGCTTCGCGGGGAGCACGCTTAAGTATTGAGAGGGCAGTCTTTGGACCAACCCCTGGTACACCAAGCAAAAGTTCAAAGAATCGGCGTTCTTCCTCGTCCGGGAAGCCGTACAGATCCATGCCGTCTTGCTTTACGGCCAAGTACGTCTTGAGTGTTACTTCCGTACCTTCTTTATACGTATCTGGACTTGCGACGTGAACGAGTGCTCCCCAGCCAGAGACGTCCAGGACGATACCGCCTGCCTCGTTTCCAACCACAGTCCCGCGTACCTGCCGAATCATATGCGTATCCTAGCATTTCTTGCGCATATTCCCGGAATGCCGTACTATCCGGTCTACAATGGCAATCACGAAGAACGCAAAGAAGGCGCATCGCGCATCCCTCAAGAAGCACGTTTTCAACGTGCGCCGCAAGCGCACCCTCGCCGACACCACTAAGGTTGTCCGCAAGGCGATCGCAACTGACGTAAAGGAGGCTGAAAAGTCCCTTTCGGCAGCCTACAAGGCTATCGACAAGGCAGCGAAGACTGGTGTTATCAAGAAGAACGCAGCATCTCGTAAGAAGTCCCGCCTAGCGAAAGCTATCGGCCGCGCGAAAGCGTAACGAAGCAAAGGAAAAAGCCCGCATCATGCGGGCTTTTTCCTTACATGGTGCTCCTGGCAGGAATCGAACCTGCATCTATTCCTTCGGAGGGAACTATCCTATCCATTGAACGACAAGAGCGAGTTCCCATAGTAACGCAGCGCCCAGTGTAGTGCTCTTGGATGGAATCGAACCATCATTACAACTTCCGCAAAGTTGCGTCCTATCCATTGAACGACAAGAGCGTATGAGGACTCTACCGCACCACGCCCACTAAATCAAAGGCGTAGTAGGTCGATGATACGATCAACCAACGACTCGTCATGACGTCCCTCTTCAATGTGGTCCGCGAAGAACTCGTAGATATCCATAGGATCATGTCCAACGATGGGGATAAGAAGGTGTGGGGCGAGGAGATAGTGGGTTCGGATTGAGAGGACAGTAAGGCGCTCAGGGTCGATGTACTCAAGCACCGAGAACGAAATGATGCGGTCGTACTCGTAGAGATTCTCATCAATCATCACACCCTCGTCCGTGATCCGGAAGCGATGGAGCTGTGGGCGCTTCATGGTGGTGAGGGCGAGCACACCCGACGCAACGATGATGAGAAGTGCAAGAATGACGTTCCCGAAGAGAATACTTGCTACTGCAGCGGCAACGGCGATAATCCCCAGAGCCCAATACCAATCACCGCTCTTCTCTTCGAAGACGTATCCATCTGCTTCCCATTCAAAGAACACAGCGCGTGCCATAGATAAATGAATGATACCACTCGTAACCGTACGCCAGTGCGTGAAATCACATTCATGTGCTGCATGGTTCAATACGCTACAGAGGCAGGTATATAATTAAAGTGCAGCAACCAACATGGACCCAAATAGCCAACCAGCATCGGTAACGTTTGAGGGCGAGGAATTTCAAAAGCCCGCAACAGTTTTTCAGACGCAGACACCGGGAATTGTACGGTGGGTTATGCAAGGTTCAGGTGGTCTTATAAAGAATGAGAAACAGGCTCAGTATGTGCTCGTTGGATTTGTGGTCATTGCGGTCGTTTCCGTCTTTGTTCTCATGTTTAACAGTGGAGGCAGAAGCGCAAAATTTGAAGCGCCTCCGGGTCAGAAAGTTATATACCCACAGAATGAACCACCACGACTCGAGCAAAAATTTTAGCGTATGACTTTTCACAGCACCAAACACACAAGAGGCTTTACACTCATTGAGTTGTTGGTTGTGATCGCCATCATCGGCATTCTTTCAAGCGTTGTGCTTGCAAGTTTGAACACTGCCAGAACGAAAGCGCGAGACACTGTTCGCAAATCTGATTTGAAACAACTCCAAACCGCACTGGCGCTTTATTACACCGACAATGGTAGCTATCCTTCGGGAGGGTGGCGAGGTGCTGTTTCCTATGGCGGACACGGCACAGGAGCAACTGGATATATTCCAGGGTTAGTACCAACGTATATATCTGTCTTGCCTCTAGATCCGAGAGGTTCCTTGGATGGATATCTGTATCTGTCCGATGGCGTAAACTACAAACTACTTTCACATGTAAGTCCTGAAAGTTATCCCAGTGCGGGACAACCATTTTACGACCCAGCTCGTCCTACGTGGGCATGGATGGTGTGCAGCGGGGAACCAGCATGCAGTTCGTGGTAGCGGCCACGCCTTTGGTTTCTTCTAAAACAGTATCGGTTTTGCGGAGGAGGTGAGATTCGAACTCACGGTGCCTTGCGACACTCTTGTTTTCAAGACAAGTGCGATAGACCACTCTGCCACTCCTCCCTGCCTATGAGTTTTACTCTTTTGAAGCAGGTGACGCAACTGTAGACGCAGTCGCTCCACGTAATTGCTTGTCTTTTCGGAAGGTCGCAAGGTATATAATCTCGAGAATACCAAGCGTGTTAAGGACAAGTATCGCAACAAACCAGAGCACCTGATGATTGCGTGCGGCATACCAAAGGGCAAAGGCTTTTAGCACGGTCGTAATCGCAAGAACTACGAGAAAAATGGTGAAAAGTATCTCGGGTGGAATAATCGAGAAAATCGAAAGATTTACAACCTCATTTAGTGGAAACATTTCTGCGAGTGTAGCATGCGGGCGAAAGGCCGTGTAGCATACGTCTATGCGCTACATGGGAATCGATTTCGGTACGAAGAAGATAGGTATCGCCCTCTCGGATGAGGCGGGTTCTATGGGCTTTCCACACTGCATCATCCCGAATGATGGACGCTTGATAGATGAGATACTCGCACTTATTGAGCGCAAGAATGTTGAAGCTATCGTGATAGGGGAATCGATGGGTATGGACGGCACCGAGAACAAGGTCGCCAAGCTCGCGAAGGAATTCGCGGCACTCCTCGAACGACGTTCTGGAATCGAGGTGTTCTTTGAGCCGGAAATGTACACTACCCAAGAAGCACGACGCGACTTCGAGGGCGTGCGCATGCCAGGGAGTCCTGACGTTGATGCCTCTGCAGCAGCTCTTATCCTTACTAGCTACCTCACCCGTACCCATGGCTGACGAAAATCACATTTCAATAGATGAGTTCGCAAAGATAGAGGTGAAGGTTGGTACCGTTAGAAGCGCCGAGCTTGTACCCGAGACCGATAAGCTTTTGAGACTCGTTGTTGATTTCAACGAAGAAACGGGACCGCGCCAGATTGTCTCTGGCATACGCGCGTATGTGAACGAACCTGAAGATCTTGTTGGACGCCAGCTTGCGTTCGTCACGAATCTTCTACCGAGAAAAATAAAAGGACTCGAATCGAACGGTATGTTGTTTGCGGTAGGTCAGGACGATACGTTCGCATTCCTCTCGCCCGATCGCGACGTGCCACCAGGAACAACTGCACATTAAGCACACTTCATGCTCGTGCACGCGGTATACTCTGCGTACGTATGGCCAAGAACGCTCTCGCTCGACTTACACGCATAGAATTCGCTCCGCCGAA